>JAFDER010000241.1 GCA_019310245.1 Deltaproteobacteria bacterium | reverse complement strand
GCAGGGCGGACGTTCCCGTCTGTCATGCTCCAGATGCCAGATTGGGATACCAGGATCGTTGAAGGTGGAGAGATCCTTCTGAGGCGTATGCTGGACTGCCATGAAGATGGCGACAGACCGGGCGCTGTTCACTGATGGCGATGCCCCTGCAAGGAGCATGGTCTACTGAATGGCAAATCTCTGCGGTTGTGCTTGTTTTGTCAATGAATACGATGCATTGCAGGTAGGGAGCCTGTCCCCGAAGAAGCGTTCGATTATTCTCGGCGATCCAGAAGCCCCTTTTCAATTCACATTTGCTTCGATAAGGATCGAAGCCGTGAAGCTCGAGGGTTTCTGCAACAGGCTCGCGCGGGCGCAGGTCGCCCGCCCGTGGCTGTTCATCGGTGCAGCGGCCGCCCTGACGGTCCTCATGGGCGTGCTGGCCTCGGGGCTGAAGTTCGACTCCAGCTACTACGCCCTCCTGCCCAAGGGCATGGAGGAGCCGGAGACCGCGAACATGATCCGCGAGAGGACGGGCGGCACGCGCCAGCTCGTCGTCGCGATCGAGGGCAGGGATCCGGACAAGAGGCTCGAGTTCGGCCGGAAGCTGGTCGAGGAGATCCGCGGGATCGATCAGGTCCGGCACGCGGACATCGAGTTTCCCATGGAGTTCTTCGAGGAGCGGGGCCTGTGGATGCTCGAGCTGGACACACTGGACAGGCTGCTTCCCGCGCTCGAGGAGGCCATCCGGATCGCGAAGTACCAGGCCAACCCGCTCGCCCTGCACCTCGACGAGGAGGAGGAGAAGCGGGAGCTCGATGAGGCGTGGACGAAGGCCGACGACATCGTCGCGGAGGAGACGAGCGAGCTGCCGTACGACCCGATCTTCACGAGCAAGGACGACCGCTACACGTTCCTGCTCGTCATCCCCTCGATCAAGCACATGGACCTGGAGGGGGCAGACGCCCTCTTCGAGTCGATCGAAGGGGCCGCGCTGGAGCTCGACCCCGGGGCATACGGCGTGTCCATCGAGCTCGCGGGGACGATAAAGGTCTTCAACGAGCAGCACCACACCATGGTCCGGGATCTGAAGAACGCGTCGCTGCTGGCGCTCGTGTTCGGGATCCTGATCGTGGCGCTCTTCACGCGCAAGCTCACCTCTCCGCTGATCGTCGGCGGGGGGCTGATCAGCGGGATCACCTGGACGTTCGGGCTGGCGAGGGTCCTCGTGGGCCACCTCAACATCATCACGGGCTTCCTCGTGGCCGTCCTGATCGGGCTGGGCATCGACTTCTCGATCCACATCCTGATCCGCTACCAGCAGGACAGGCGCATGGGCGGCATGACCCCGGAGCAGGCCGTCATCTCCGCCGTGGGCGGGACGCTCCCGCCGGCCCTGACCAGCGCGCTGACCACGACCGGGGCCTTCTTTGCGTGCATGATCGCCGAGTTCCGGGGGTTCTTCGAGTTCGGGATGATCGCGGGAATCGGCGTGATCCTGACGCTCGTCTCCAGCTTCGTCGTCCTGCCTCCACTCCTTCTCCTGCTCGACAGGCGCGGCGGGGCGGTCGCGGCCTCCAGCGTGGGAGTGGGCGGCGCGCGGCGGGCCGCTCCGAAGCTGAGGATCGTGGCCTTCGGCCTCGTTGCCGCTGCCCTGGCCTGGGCCGTGTACGGCGGCTGGTACGTCAGGGACATCCCCTTTCGAAACAACTTCAAGGAGCTCAGGGGCGTGTCCGAGGCAACGGAGTTCTTCGACTACGTGAGCGAGAACCTGGGCTTCGGGTTCAACCCGGCCATCGTGCTCGTCGGGTCCGTGGACGATGCGAGACAGGTCGAGGCCGCGGTGTTCGAGACGAGGGACAGGAGGCTGAAGGAGGGAGTCCGCTCGCGCATCGACCGCGTCTTCTCGATCGCCAAGCTCGTGCCCGAGGACGTGGAGGCGCACCGGCAGCGCGTGGAGAAGTTCCGCGAGCTGATGCTTGATCCGAAGCTGGACCGGGCAGAGAAGAAGGGCGGCAAGCGGGCAGAGGACCTTGCGTTCGCTCGCAAGATGGTCAAGACCGAGCCGTGGGGACCCGAGGACGTCCCCGACGAGTTCCTGCAGCGGCTGACGACGCTCGATCGGAAGGACTACCTCGTGCTCATCTGGCCGGACGAGCACAACGTGTCCGACTACCAGTCCCTGTCGTGGGAGGCCGAGCTGGACGAGATCGCCGGGGCGATCGAGAAGAGGGACGTGAAGTTCTCGATGGCCGACGAGTCGATCATGTCGGCCTGGATCTACCGCCTGATCGTCAAGGACAGCCCCAAGATGCTCATGCTGGCCACGGTGGTCGTCCTGCTGTTCATCCTGCTGGACTTCCGGCGGCTGCGGAGCCTGGCGCTCGTCGCCACCGCCCTGGGAGTCGGCATGCTGGGATTCATGGGCGCCGTGCACGCGCTGGACATCGAGCTGAACATGTTCAACCTGATCGTGATCCCCTGCGTGATCGGCATCGGCGTGGACAACGTGGTCCACATCTATCACAGGTACCTCACCGAGGGGCCGGGATCCGTGATGTTCGTCGTGCGCCGCACGGGCGTGGCCGCCCTGCTGGCGTCGCTCACGACGGGAGCGGGATTCGGGTCGAGCCTGATCTCACATCATCTGGGGCTGAAGTCCCTCGGGAGCCTCGCCATCGTGGGCATCACGGCCACGCTCTTGACCGCCACGGTGTTCTTTCCCTGCCTGCTCGCCGCGCTCGAGGCGATCAAGAGGCCTCCATCCTCGCGCGGTACTGCTTCTTCGCCTTGAACAGGAGCATCGAGACCCGGTTGAGCACGTTCGTGACGTTGTCGCCGCTCGTCTCGACGGAGAGGAAGTTCAGGTTCGTGTGCATCTCCTGGACCTTGGCCTGGATCCCGTCCGAGACGCTGGACGAGGCCATGCATCCGAACGGCTTGACCGAGATGAACCCGTCGCAGTGATCGGCCTGCTCGATGGCCTCCGCGACCTCCAGGTTCCCCTCGCCGCCGAAGATGCGGCGGTGGTAGAGGGGATGGCCGAGCCTGAACAGCTCGTCCACGTCAGGGTAGTGCGTCCTGGCGCCGATGCTGCCGAAGTAGCTCTTCACGAGGTGGTCCGTGATGCCCAGGCCGATCTTCTGCCTGAGCAGGAACCGCTTCAGCTTCGAGCGCTCCTTCTCATCGACGTCGTCGTACTCGAGGGCGCAGCGGGTCTGGTCCATCCTGCGGTGGAAGTCGAAGTACACGCGCATGGTGAAGATGGCGGGGCTGACCTCGCACCCCTGCTCCATGCAGAACTCGCGCAGGTTGTAGCTGGGATCGCCGTTCGAGTTGTTGGCGAAGATCTCGCCCGTGATGTAGATCTTCGGGATCTTCCTGTCCACGGTCTCGATGGCGTCGAACATCCTGCGGATCCTGCGTAGGGCGCGGGGGATCTTCACGAGGTAGAGCGGCGAGCGGATGGCCTCGTGGAGCATCCTCTCGGCCTTCCCGACCACCCCGAGGGTCTCGCCCGGGTTCTTCTCGTAGGGGCGGATCTCCATGTCCCTCGCGTGGACGGCGTCGGCCGCGATGAGGCACAGGAGGAGGTTGATCCTCCACATGAACGTGAACTTCAGCGCGTCGTCACTGGAGTACTCCATGTCGTAGATGTCGGTGCTGAAGGTGATGATGCGGAAACCCTCGTAGCCCGCCTCGTTGATCGCCTTGAAGTACTCCTGCGTGTACATCCCGAAGCGGCAGGGCGAGCAGGGCCCCGAGGGGCACACGAACACGTGCGTGTCGCAGATCTCCCGCTTGCTCATGCCGGTCTCCTCGCGGATCCGGTCCAGCGTCCGGATGATCCTGCCCGACAGGAAGTAGGCGGGGTTGCAGATCCCCGGCGTGCCGTACATCTTGCCCACGGTGGCGTCCTCGTAGACGCAGCCTCCCAGGTCGATGTGCTTGATCCCCGTCCGTTCGAGGAAGGCCGAGACGAAGAGGCTCTTGCGCGGCTCGACGACGCTCAGGAGCACGGTCACGTTGTCCCTGTCCTGCTCCTTCCAGGGCGGGTTGTCGTAGTGCTTCCAGTGCTTCATGCTCTCGCCTCGACGTGCGTGCCAGGGCGCAGGCTGCTCCCCGCCTTCAGATCGTTCCTGAGCTGGTCCAGGAAGTACGCGATGCTGCTGATGCGCAGGTCCAGGGCCGCCGCGCTCTTCTTCTGGTCGAGGTCGTGGAACACGAAGTAGGGCGACCTGACCGACTCCGCGATGTTCTCCATGTATCCGCTGATCGAGCAGTCGTAGCCGCACTTGAAGCAGGAGAAATCGATGCCGACGAGGTTCGGGTGGCGGGCGATGACCTTGGCGACCCACAGCTTGTTGTTGGCGCCGTAGTTGTAGGCGCGCTTCCACACGTCCAGGACGCCCTTCATCGCGGCCGTGTCCACGCGCCCCGCCCCGTCCCGGAACAGGGGCAGGAGGAACGCCTCGTCGACGGGGATGCTCTCCACGCCGATGACGGGGTAGCCGCGCAGCTGGAACTGCCTGAGAATCCCGTGGTTGATGCCCGGATCGTTGTGGTAGGGGCGTCCGATGCCGACGACGACGATGTCGTGCTCGCGCACGGCCCGGTCGATGCTCTCGCGGCCCTTCTGCCTGAGCTTCCTCCTGTACGCCTCCATGGCCCTGAAGCCCTGCCTGCACGCGTGCTCGACCTCGTCCCGCGTGACGTCCAGCCGGTCCTCGAAGTACTCGTGCAGCCCGGCCGCGCACTCGCTGCGCCTCTCCATGTTCAGGAGCGGCTTCCAGTACTCGACCCCGGCCTCCTTGAAGTAGTCCTTCTCCTTGGTGAAGGAGGCGTAGACGACCTCCGGCGTTGCCGTCTGGACGGTGCACGCGGTCGAGCCCCTGACCTCCTCGAGGTGGCTCTCCAGGTGGCTGATCATGGGGAAGAAGATGGCGTCCACGTCCTTCTTTCTGAGCAGGTTGTGGACGTGGGCGTTGGCGACCTTCGAGGGGAAGCAGGGGTCGATGGTTCCCCACTTGCCTCCCTCTTCCCAGAGCTTGTCCGAGGTGGTGTTGCTGAACACGACCTTGCCCACACCCAGGGTCCTGAAGAAGGTCGAGAAGAAGTGCGCGCAGTGGTACAGGGTCAGCGTCTTCGGGATGCCCACCCGGAGCGACCTGCGCCTCTCGAGAGCGTCGGGAGGCGGCCGCTCGAAGGGCCTCCTCCTGATCTCGGTGCGGCGGCGCTTGAATCCGAGCAGCGACCGTCCGGCGACCTCGACCTCCTCCTCGATGATGTGGCCCTCCTGCGGGAGGGGCTCGAACTCGAAGCTGCTGAAGACGAGCTTGGACGCCTCGTGGACGAGATTCGGGGTGGCCTTGCACTTGAGGCTCGTGGCGCGCGCGATGGCCTTCATGGCCTCCTTGCTCTCCACGAGACCCTTCTCGCAGGAGAAGCCCGAGATGTAGCGTGACACCTGGCCCGAGGGCGTCTCCGTGTCGATGAACGTCCGGCTGCACGCGTTCGAGCAGAAGGTGCACCTCGTCGCCTCGTCGTTTCGCGTCTCGTACCTCATGTGCATGGCGTCGTGG
>JAFDER010000031.1 GCA_019310245.1 Deltaproteobacteria bacterium | reverse complement strand
CGGTCGCCTCCGGGCCAGCGCGCGCTCATGAACATCGTCACCGTGGCGAGCCGGTTGAGGACCTGCGAGGCCGTGCCCACGTGGCCTCCGTCCCCGCGCTGCAGCAGGTCCTCGTCCGCGTCCTCGTCCCCGTAGATGATGATGTAGTTCTTCTGCAGGCCAGGATAGTCGACGCGCGTGGAGTCGAAGTGGTCCTCGTCGTCGCTGCCGTAGAGCGAGGCGAAGTTGCGGTACAGACCCACGGGCTGGCCGCGGGCCAGGAGCTCGCCCAGGATGCCGTTCTCGCCCGGCGCGAAGTCGAACAGATCGCGGAGGCCGGCGTCGGTGACGATGTCGATCCTCCTGAGCTCGTCGTCGGTCATGGCCCGGATGACCTGCAGGGCGTCGTGCTCCCAGAGGTTGTCGATGTTCGGGTTGTAGTCGAACTGGCCGTTGCCCTCGCCGTAGTCGTATCCGGACGGCTGCTGGGGTGTGCCGTCCACGCCGTCGAGGCCGTAGTCGAGATAGGGCTCGCCCTCGTCGTAGATGTGATTCCGCTCCGTGCCGGCGGGATTGAACTGGTAGTCGTAGTCGTCACCCGAGGGATCGGGATTCGTCACCGCGTCGTACCCCTCCTCCGCCGTGGACGCCAAGCCGTCAACGCCAACGTCCTCGTACGGCTCGTAGCCCTGGGCGATGACCGGCTCGTGGGCGTCGCGCCTGCCATTGTCGTTGACGTCCACCGCCAGGGTGATGTCGAGGGGGTAGTACTGGTCGCCGTCCGGATCCCAGCGCCCCACGTCGCGCGTGCCGTCCGTGTCGCGCCACTCGGCGCCGTCGCAGAACGTGATCACGGGCATGGAGCCGTCCGGGTTGAAAAGGCGGTCGTAGAAGTTGTCCAGGGTCATGTGCCCGCCGTCGGCGCACTTCTCGGCCCTCGATCCCTGCATCCATTCCCAGGTCACTCCCGGCGGAAGGTAGGATGAGTCGAGGTTGTAGAACATCAGGTTTCCGAATGCGCGCGCGATGTCGCGGAAGATCTGGCAGTAGTCCTCGCGGTTGAATGTGCCTCCCTGGCCGTCCCACCCGTCCTGGTAGAACCAGTTTTCGAACTCCTGGCCGAACTCGAACATCTCGAGCGTTGCCGGAGGATCGCAGTGCTCGCCCACGTCGCCCGCGTCATCGTCGAGCGCGGTGCAGAAACCGCCGAGATGGTACGTCTCGACATAGTGCAGCATGGCGGTCCAGTTGGCCGGCCCGCCCAGGGGAGAGATGAAGTCGAACCTGGCGTGGTTGCGCAGGCCCACGAGGGCCGCGCCGCCGCCGCCCATGCTCACTCCCGTGATGCCGCGGTAGGTGTAGCGACGCTGGAATGACCGGGTGCCCGCTCCTTCCTCGACGGCCGCCTGGTAGGTGCCGAAGCGGGGGGAGAGGAACGTGTACAGCCCGTCCGTGGGGTCGCCCGTGATCCAGCCGTTGCCGACGGGCACGATGCGCGCGTCGACGCCGGACCCCTCGTAGTAGACGACCAAATCCCCGATCGACGCGGCCGCGGGCATCATCGCCCCGTTGACGGGTATTCCGAACTCGGCCTCGCGCATGTATCGCGCGTGCACGGGGCCGAACGTGACGGCCGGGCCCAGGGCGACGTACCCGTCGGGAACGATGTCGTCCGCGCAGTCGATCGTGGCGTCCACGTCCGAGAAGCGGTCGTCGTCGCCGAAGGCCACGAACGCGCCTCCGGCCGACGTCTCGAGCCTCTCGCCCGGACCGATCGTCCCCGAGGCGCTCTCGTCGCAGGAGTACCCGCTCTCGCCGACGTACACCGCGAGGTCCGCCTCGTAGGTCACCAGCGGGTTTCCCGTGTAGGAGGCCGTGATGGTGACGGTGCCCAGCGACAGTCCCTGGATCTCCACGTCCTTGACGTACTCGCCCGGCTCGAACACGACCTCGGCCGGGAATCCCGCCACGGCCTCCCCGCCGCCGTTCACCGCCAGGGCCACGGTGAGGTCCTCGTTGGGTGTGGACTGGATCTTCAGCTTCACGACCCTCGCATCGCCCTCGAGAAGACCGAGCACGGAAGGAGCGAAGAAGAGCTCACCGAGCCACTGCGGTTCTGGCTCGGAGCGGCCCCCGTTTCCGCAGCTGGAAGCCGGAGCGCAGAGGGCGAGAAGGACGAACATGGCACCGAGTCTTTGCGTCATATCGCATGTCTCCCAGTCATCACGGCAGGTTAGCATGGCGATCCGGGGTTTGCAAAACGGCAGGGCAATTGACAATGGCCGCGCGTTTCGGGTAATCCCGGTGGCATGTACGAGACGTCCGACCTCAGGAAAAACCTCAAGATCCTGCTGGACGACGATCCCTACATCGTCATCGAGTCTCAGTTCGTCAAGCCGGGAAAGGGCGTTGCGTTCACGCGCACGAAGCTCCGGAACATGCTCACGGGAAACGTGATCAACAGGACGTTCCGCTCGGGCGAGAAGATCGGGCGCGCCGATCTTCAGGAGCAGAGGCTGCAGTTCCTGTACGCCGACGACATGTACCACTTCATGAACACCGAGACGTACGACCAGCTCGAGATCTCCGAGGACTTCCTGGACGACGACAGGCTCTACCTGACCGAGACTCTCGAGGTGGACATCCTGTTCTTCAACATGAAGCCCATCGGCATCACCCTTCCCATCTTCATCGAGGGGGAGGTCACCGAGACCGAGCCGGGCATCAAGGGCGACACGGCGCAGGGCGCCACGAAGCCGGCCAAGATCTCCTCGGGCGCCAAGGTCATGGTGCCCCTCTTCGTCAACGAGGGCGACTGGATCAAGGTGGACACCCGATCGCGCGAGTACATCGAACGCGTGAAGCGGTGAATCTCCTCGGACGCAGACACACGCTCCTCAAGGCCATCCGCTCGTTCCTCGACGACCTGGGGTACGTCGAGGTGGAGACGCCGTGCCTCGTTCCGGCCACGGTTCCCGAGACACACATCGACCTCTTCGAGGTGAAGGACGGGCTCCTGCTCGCCGCCTCGCCCGAGCCGCACATGAAGCGTCTCCTCGCGGGAGGCTGCGAGAGGATCTACCAGATCACGCGGGCATTCCGCGCCGGCGAGCGTGGACGGTGGCACAATCCGGAGTTCACGATCCTCGAATGGTACCGTGCCGGGGCCGGGCACCTCGATCTCATGGAGGAGACCGAGGCCCTGCTCACCGTCCTGTGCGCTGCAGCGCAGCGCGAGGCGCCGCCCATCGTGCGCATGACCGTCGACGACGCGTTCGAGCGGTGGGCCGGCTGGAAGCCCTCGCGCGCCTGGGACGAGGAGCGCTTCATGAGAGACATGGTCGAGCGGGTGGAGCCACGTCTGGCGGGGCTCGGATCCGTCTTCCTGCACGACTACCCCGCCGCAGCCGCGAGCCTCGCCCGGCTCAGCCCGGCGAACCCCGAGGTGTGCGAGCGGTTCGAGCTCTACGTGGACGGGATCGAGATCGCGAACGCGTTCTCCGAGCTCACGGATCCGGCGGAGCAGCGGCGCCGGCTCGACGAGGCGAACGAGAAGCGCGAGGCGCAGGGACGGCCTGCATACCCCGTCGACAAGCCGTTCATCGAGGCCCTCGAGGACGGCCTCCCCCCATGCGCCGGCATCGCCATCGGGGTGGACAGGCTCGTCGCCGTCCTTCTCGATCTGGACGGGATCGACGAGGCGATGGCATTCCCCTGGCCGGGAAGATGACGCGAGAACGACTGTCGGGAGATGTCTATCTGCGCCTGACGGCGGCCTTGAGGGAAGCGGTGGGGCGGAACACGACGGTGTTGCGCGCCGGGATCTTGATGACCTTGCCGGTCTGCGGATTCAAACCCCTGCGGCCCGCCCTGCGCTTCTTCTCGAACGTCCCGAAGTGCGGATAGGCGAACTTGCCGTCCTTCTTCAGGGCCTTCGTGATCTCGTCGAACACGCAATCCACGATCAGGGAAACGGCCTTCTTCGTCAGGTCGGGGGGCAGGTTCTTGGACTTGGCAACTCGGTCCAAGAGCTCGGCTTTGGTCATGGGTTCCTCCTGGGGCCGCGGTGGAGATCGAAGTGAAGGAGCACGCTCCGCCGCGTAAAGCGGAGTCATCGTATCCACGCCCCATACCCTTGTCAAGCGAGGGCGCGGGCTCATTGCGCGACGCTCGGGATCGCGCCGCAACCGCTTGACAGGGGCATGGGCGATACCCTAACTTGCTACACAGGTTTCGAAGTCATGAGCCGAGAGCCACTCACAAAAAGGCAGCGCACCGTCTACGATTTCATCCGTAACTGGTGCGACGTCCACGGCTACCCTCCCACGCTGAGGGAGATCGCCGCGAACATCGGAGTGCGCTCGACCAACTCCGTTTACAATCATCTAAAGATCCTCGAGCGCAAGGGCTACCTCACGCGAGAGGACATGAAGTCGCGCACGTGGCGGCCCGTCGATGCACCGGCGTCCTCGATCACGGACGTTCCCGTTGTCGGGAGCATCGCCGCCGGCTCGCCCATCCTGGCGCACCAGGACATCCAGGACACGATCTCGATCGACCGCAGCCTGGTGGACGGACAGGACGTCTTCGCGCTGAATGTGCGCGGGGACTCCATGGTCGAGGCGGGCATCCTCGACGGCGACACGATCTTCGTCAAGCCCGGACACGAGGTGCGGCCCGGCTCCATCGTGGTGGCCCTGCTGGGGGACGAGGCGACGGTCAAGTACTACTACCCCGAGAAGGGCTACATCCGCCTCCAGCCCGCACATCCATCCATGGCGCCGATCTACGTGCGGCGCGGCGACAAGCGCTCGTTCTCCCTCATCGGACGGGTCGTTGGCGTCTTTCGCAAGGTTCCCTGATCCGGTCCGCTTATCCCTCTTTCACGCGCTTGACACCTCCCAGGGCCACCGTTAATAACTGTCTTGTATTAGACGTGGAACGCAGGGCGGAAATGAAGCACTACACCCCCGCAATGGCCCGGAGCCGAGTGACCGTCTTCACGGGCAACTTCGGCAGCGGCAAGACGGAGGTGGCGGTGAACTTCACGCTCCTCTTGGCAGCGCAAGAGACGGGCGTGCGCATCGCGGATCTGGACATCGTCAACCCCTACTTCCGGTGCCGCGAGGCGTCCGGTCTCATGGAGAAGGCGGGCGTCGAGGTCATCGCTCCAGCGGGAGGCTGGAAGCACGCGGACCTGCCCATCATCCTTCCGCAGATCAAGGGCATGGTCGAGAGCAAGCAGAACAGGACCGTGCTCGACGTGGGAGGCGATCCCGTCGGCGCCAGGATCCTCGGCTCCCTCGCGGGCAGCTTCGTTGAGGATGAGCTCGACCTGATCGTGGTCCTGAACGGCAACCGCCCGTTCACCGACACGGTCGACGGCGCCTGCAAGATGATCGAGGACATCCAGGAGGCCTCACGCCTGAGCGTCACCGGGCTCGTGGGCAACACCCACCTGATGGAGTCCACCACGAGTGACGTGATCCGCAAGGGAGAGGATCTCCTGCTCGAGGTCTCCGGGAAGCTCGGCCTTCCGGTGCGCTTCGTGACGGTCGGCAAGGGATTGCTGGCCGGCTGGAGCGGCTCGCCCCCACGGGCGCCCGTGCTCGCCCTGACGCGGCACATGATGCCTCCCTGGATCGAGAGCGAGAAGCAGGGCAGCGAGGTGTTCAAGAACCGGGACGGCAGCACGGCCGCGAGGAGATGATCGCATGCCATGTGTAAAGATCGACAAGGAGAGATGCAAGGGCTGCGAGCTGTGCACGTTCGCCTGCCATCAGCACGTCCTGGGCATGAGCAAGGAGCTCAACACCAAGGGCTACTTCCCGGCGCTGGTCGAGCGGGGCCCCAGGTGCATCGGGTGCCGCATGTGCGCCGTCATGTGTCCGGACGTCGCCATCGAGATCGGCATCCACGGCGTCCAGTACAACCTCTACGAATACTAGCTCCCGGGGTCACGTGATGGGAAAGAAACTCATGAAGGGCAACGAGGCAATCGGCGAGGCCGCGGTGTGCGCCGGCTGCCTCAACTACTTCGCCTACCCGATCACGCCTCAGAGCGAGGTGGCCGAGTACCTTTCGCGGCGCCTGCCCGAGGTCGGAGGGACCTTCCTGCAGGGCGAGAGCGAGGTGGCCGTGAGCTACATGCTCTTCGGCGCCTCGGCGGCGGGAGAGCGCGTGTTCACGACCTCGTCGAGCCCGGGGATCAGCCTCATGGCCGAGGGCATGAGCTACCTCTCGGGCGCCCAGCTGCCCGTGGTCATCGTCAACATCGTGCGCGGAGGCCCGGGGCTGGGCGGCATCCTCCCCGCGCAGTCCGACTACATGCAGGCGGTCAAGGGTGCCGGCCACGGCGACTACCACGTCCTCGTCCTCGCCCCGGCGGGCGTGCAGGAGGCCGTGGACCTGACCATCGACGCGTTCACCCTGGCCGAGAGGTACTCGAATCCGGTCCTCATCCTCGGCGACGGCATGATCGGGCAGATGATGGAGCCGGTGGAGTTCCCGGATCCGGAGACCATCCCGCCGCCGCAGCCCAGGCCCTGGGCCACGACCGGCATGAAGGACAGGCGTCAGAACCTGATCCGGTCCCTGTTCCTGAGCCCCGACAGCCTCGAGTACAACAACATGCACCTGCGCGCCAAGTACGACGCCATGGAGCGGGACGAGGTCCGGTACGAGTCCTACCACGCCGAGAGGAAGATGGACGTCCTCATCGTGGCGTACGGAACGATGGCGCGCATCTGCAAGACGGCCGTGGACGTGCTGCGCGAGCAGGGCCTCAAGGTCGGCCTCGTGCGGCCCATCTCCCTCTACCCCTACCCCATGCAGGTCGTCCACGAGGCCGCGCAGAAGGCGAAGGACGTGCTCGTCGTGGAGCTCAGCACGGGCCAGATGGTCGAGGACGTGCACCACGCCGTGGCGGGAAGCCGTCCGGTCCACTTCTTCGGCAAGACGGGCGGAAACATCCCGCCTCCTGACCGCATCGCCGACGAGGTCCGGAAGCTTCTGGTCAAGAAGCCCGGGAAGTCCCGAAAGACCGGGAGGAAGAGCTGATGCGCACCATCTTCGAAAAGCCGGATGCCCTGACCGACAAGATCACCCACTACTGTCCGGGCTGCACGCACGGCGTGATCCACAGGCTCGTGGCCGAGTCGCTGGACGAGCTCGGCCTGCGCGAGCGCACCGTGGGCATCGCACCTGTGGGCTGCGCGGTGCTGGCCTACCACTACTTCAACACGGACTTCCAGGAGGCCGCGCACGGCAGGGCCGCGGCCCTGGCCACGGGCGCCAAGAGGGTGCGCCCCGATCTCATCCTCTTCACCTACCAGGGCGACGGCGACCTCGCCTCAATCGGCATGGCCGAGACGATCCACGCCTGCAACCGGGGCGAGAAGATCACGACGATCTTCGTCAACAACGCTGTCTACGGCATGACGGGAGGCCAGATGGCCCCCACGACGATGCCCGGACAGGTGACGACCACGTCGCCCGCGGGCCGGGACGTCGCCGAGTGTGGCCAGCCCATCCGCATGGCGGAGGTGCTCAGCCAGATCAAGACGCCCGGCTACATCGCGCGCGTGGCCGTCCACACGCCCGCGCACATCGTAAAGGCCAAGCGCTGCATCAAGCAGGCGTTCAAGTACCAGGCGGAGGGACGCTGCTACAGCCTCGTCGAGTGCCTGTCTACCTGCCCGACGAACTGGGGCATGACGCCCATCGAGTCGATCAAGTGGGTCGAGGAAACCATGATGCCCTACTACCCGCTGGGGGTGAAGCGGACTCCGGACGAAGGGGAGGGAGGGTAGACATGCGGCACGAGGTCATGTTTGCCGGCTTCGGTGGGCAGGGGATCATGCTCATCGGGCAGATGCTCGCCTACGCCGGGATGAACGAGGGAAAGCAGGCGGTCTGGCTCCCGTCGTACGGGCCGGAGATGCGCGGAGGCACTGCCTACTGCATCGTACAGGTGTCCGACGACCCGATCGGCTCTCCTGTCGTGGCCAACCCCATGAACGCAGCGGTGATGAACCGCCCCAGCCTCGACAAGTTCGGCCCGGAGGTCAAACCGGGTGGCCTGCTCCTGATCAACTCCTCGCTGATCCCGGACACGTCGAAACGGACGGACATCTCCATCCTCAACGTGGGCTGCAACCAGATCGCCAACGAGGAGGGGACGGGCAAGGCGGCCAACATGGTCATCCTGGGTGCGCTCATCGGGGCCACGAAGATGGTGAAGCCCAAGAGCATCGAGGACATGATCGAGTACCAGTTCGGCAAGAAGGGAAAGCGCAAGCTGGTCGACATCAACATCCGGATCTTCAACCGCGGTCTCGACATCGGGAAGACATCCGTCAAGGACCGGAAGTGAGGCTGCGATGAAGAACACGGTCGCCATCAGGGTGGACGGACGCCGGGTCGAGGCGGAGCTGGAGAGCCCCCTGCTGCCCGCGCTGCTTCGCGAGGGGTTCGACATCCCCACCCTGTGCTACCACGAGGCGGTGAGCCCCTACGGGGCGTGCCGGCTGTGCCTCGTGGAGATCAACCAGAAGGGCTGGGACGACGACTGGTGGAAGCTGACCACGTCGTGCAACTTCCCCGTGCTCGACGGGCTCACCGTGCGCACGGACAGCGAGAAGGTGAAGAAGCACCGCAAGCTCGTCATCGAGCTCATCATGGCACGCTGTCCCGGTTCGCGCGAGGTCCGCGACGTGGCCGAGAGGCTCGGTGTCATGGACGTGAGGCTGCGCAAGCAGGACGAGGACTGCATCCTGTGCGGGCTCTGCGCCCGGGTGTGCGACGAGATCGTGGGTGTGAACGCGCTCACGTTCCACGGACGGGGCGGCGCCAAGAACATGAGCACGCCCTACGCCGAGGCGAGCGCGGAGTGCATCGCCTGCGGCGCCTGCGTCTTCGTCTGCCCCGTGGGCTGCATCAAGCTCACGCAGACTGGCACGACACGCACGATCGACCGGTGGGGGCGGACGCTGGAGCTCGCGGCGAGCACCCACTCCGGCATCGCCTTCGCTCCGCAGACCCAGCTCGAACACTTCCGCGAGCGTGCGGACCTTCCGAAGTCGTTCTACGACACGGCGCCGGGAGAGCTGGAGAGAAAGTAGGTCTGTCGCCTAGCTGGTGACCAGCGACTTGAAGAAGTGCTCGAGGCTGTCGCAGCCTCTCGTGAACCGGATGAACTTGAGCCCCATGCCCGGCATGATGAAGCCGCCCTGGGGGCCTGGCGACCCGCCCTGGCAGCTCCAGACGACCTCGGCCTCGGCCTCGACCTCCTGATCGTCCGCCATCTTCCACATGATCTTGGCCTTCTGCCCCACGGGAAGGGGGATGGCCGTCTTGAGGAACACGCCGCCGCGGCTGATGTTCATGATCGTGATGTACATGGTGACGTTGGTGGACTCGCACCAGCAACGCTGGGTGATGGGAAAGCGCCGGTGAATACGCTTGTCCGAGGAATCTTGTGTCTGTTCACTCATCCAGTGTCAGTGTATTGTGGTGCACGGGATGTTCCATGTCAATTGATTTCCAACTGTATCGTGGTCAATTCACGAAACACGGCATCCCGGTGACGTGATGGAGCACCCGCTCTCGACAGATCGTCTGCCCGGCATCGTGGCCAAGGCCACGGACGCCCGCCTGTCCTCGGATCGCAAGCTCGCCGTGGCCCGGGGCGTCATGCCGATGAGCTCGGAGAACCTCCTGCTGAGCCTGTACCAGCTCTGCCACGATCCCGACGAGGGCGTCGCGCGCGTTGCGCGCGACACGCTCCAGGGCCTGCCCGCGGAGATGACCAAGGGAGCCCTCGCGAAGCTCGACATTCCCGAGCCTCTGGACTTCTTCGCCCGCCAGTTCTCCGCCCAGATCGCACGCATGGAGCTCATCCTCCTCAACAAGGCCACGATCGACGAGACGGTGGAGAGGCTGGCCCGTTCGTGCATGAAGAACGTGGCGGATCTCATCGCGAACAACCAGCAGAGGCTCCTGCGCCACCCCGCGATCATCGAGGCCCTCTACCTCAACAAGAACACGCGCATGAGCACCGTGGACCGCGTTGTGACGTTCGCGATCCGGCAGGGACTCGTCCTCGAGGGAATCCCCGCCTTCAAGGAACTCGCCGCGGCCATCGGCGCGGACGTCAAGCAGGACAGGACCGAGCCACCGGCCGCGGAGAGGCGCAGGCAGGACAGCGTGTACGACAACCTCAGCGCCATGGGATCGGGATCCGAGGAGGGCGAGGACAGCGAACCCCTTGAATTCATGGCCGATCAGCCCATCAGCGGCGGCGTGGTCATCGACGCGATCTTCGACGAGTTCGACGGCGGCTTCAGCGCGAGCGTGAGCTGGGACGTGCTCTCGGAGTTCGACCGGGACATCACGGGGCAGGAGGACGTGGGCGAGGACGAGGACAACCTGTCGCTCAACTTCCAGATATCGTCGTTGAGCGTCCCGCAGAAGATCCGCCTTGCGCTCCTCGGCAACGCTGCTCATCGCGCCCTGCTCGTCACGGACTCCAACAAGCTGGTCGCCATGGCGGCGGTCAAGAGCCCCACATGCACGGACCAGGAGATCATGCGCTTCGCGACCAACAGAAGCGTGCCCGAGGACGTCATCCGCTACATCGCGAGCAGGCGCGAGTGGATGCGCAACTACTTCGTCAAGGTCAGCCTGGTGAACAATCCGAAGACGCCGCTGCCCACGGCCATGAGCCTCCTGACGCACCTGCGCAAGAACGACCTCAGGAGCATGATGCGGAACAAGAACGTCCCCACCGGCCTGACGGCCGCGGCCAGGAACATCATCAAGAGGCAGGATCAGAGGAAGGGCTGACTACTCCCCGCTGGACAGCACGGACTTGATCATCTTGGAGACCGCGGCGTTGCCCGGCGACATCGCGGTCGCTTTCTTGAGACACTCCTCTCCCCTGCCCGCCTGACCCATCTTGATGAGCGCGCCGGCGGCCATGACGAGCGCGGTCGGATCCACGTTTGCCATGTTCGCCACACGGTCGGCCAGCTTCGCCGACTGCTGCCTCACGCGCGGGTCGGAGTTGCCGCCGCTCAGCGCGCTGATGGAATAGGCGGCCCAGTACAGGGGCTGAGCCGGATCCAGCTCCATGGCTGAGCGGAAGAAGGGGAACGACTCCTTGGGGCTCTGGCGCCACCACAGGAAGATCTCGCCCTTCTGGTACTGGAGCTGAGCGAACTGGGCCAGCTGGTAGGCGGTGAACACCTCGCGGCGGTAACGGTTCCTGTCTCCCTCGTCCCGCAGCGCCTTGTAGGCCTCATCCACTCGAGCCCTGCACCGGGCAATGGCCGTGCGCTGGACGTCGTCGAGGCTCTTGAATGCCGAGGCGTCGAACTTCTTCAGCATTCGCCTGTAGCCCTGATCCACGTCGACCTGGTCGCTCACCGCGTGCACGCCGAGCACCTCGAAGAGGTTCTGGTCCTCGAGATCGTCCGCCATGTCGTCGACGAGCCTGAGGTCCAGCGGCCCCTCCTCGAACGAGACGCTCTTCGTGAGCTCGGCCAGCCCGTTGACGAGCAGGAGCAGGATGAACTTGTACGTCTCCATCCGGAACATCGTGGAGAGCGAGAACAGGCTCTTGAGCTTGCGGGGGCGCTCCTGGACCACGTCCCAGAGCCTCTGCTCCTTTTCCTTGAACGACTGCTCCCCTGCTCCCGCTGTGGGAACGAGGTAGAACTCCATCTTCTCCTGCAGCTTCTCCACCTCCTCGTCCACCGGCAGCTTCTCGTCGAGAAAGCGCGTGAGGACGCGGTTGAAGTTGAGATCGAACCGGGGCGTACGCCTCGGCAGCCGCTCCAGCTTCTCCACGAGAAACGTTCCCGCGTCGAGCTCCAGCAGATTGAACAGGATGGTCTGCGCGCGCCACCTGACGGCGCGCAGCCTGTTGTACTCGGGCAATACGCCCATCCGGACGAGACGCCTCGATGGATCGAGGTCGTCACCGGCCGCCTCCCTGTCGCGCGCGAAGGCATCCTCCTCGATGGCCTCCTTCTGCCTCAGGAGGTGGGCGAGGTCCTCCTCGACAACATCGCTCGTGCAGTAGACCGGCCGGCCGCCGAACACGAGGACGTTCCTGCGCCCCGCAGCCGAGCTGAGCTTGATCCACCCCTGGAAATCCGTCCTCGCGATCCTGGTGAGCACCTGCCAGGCGGGCGTATCGTCCAGCCGGCCCTCCTGCACGATCTCCCCCGGGAGGTCTTCCGGCTCTTCCCGGGCTTCCTCCTGCGGGGCGGGCGCGGGGGCCGCCGATGGGGGAACCTCGCCGATCACGCGCAGCTTCTCCTCGACCGCAGGCTGCGCCCCGGGCGCAGCCTGCCCCTCCTCTTGCGGTGCTGAAGGCCGGGCAGGAGACGGCTCGTCCTCCGTGAGCCACTGCTTGACGTACTCGTCGTCGAACGTGACCACGCCGTCGCCATGGAGCGCCACGGCAAGCCGCACGACGGCATCGGGCTCGATGGTGAGGACCTCGGCCAGATCCCGGAGGGAGCTCGAGCCGTCGACGAACATCAAGAGCTTGAGCGCCTCCTCGTCGCCTCCCGAGTCCGGCGAGCGGCCGGCCGTGCGCGGCACGCCGTCGAAGGCGGGATGATCCAGACCCGCACCTGCCGCCTCCATGATCCTCATCGCCATGGACGTCCTCCTGGCACCATCCTAGCGCCGGCGGCCTCCGGCAGACAAGTGGCCTGTCGACCGACGGTTTTGCATTGTCACCTGCCTCGTATAATATCCGCCCATGGAAGGCTCGCCGGTGAGACAGGATGGCGGCATCGACGCCGTCATGGAGGCCTGGAGCGAGAGGCCGATGTCGAGCCTGGTGCGCGCCCGGCTCGAGATCCCTGTCGAGGAGGCCCGCACGGCCCGCACGGCCCGGACCCTGTCACGCGAGGCCGACAGGGCGCTCGAGCAGCTCGGGATCGAGAGGCTCTACACGCATCAGGCCGAGGCGGTGGACCACGTGCTCGAGGGCCGCAACGTCGTCGTCGCGACGCCCACGGCGTCGGGAAAGAGCCTGTGCTACCAGCTGCCCATCATCGAGCAGCTGGCGCACGAACCGGACGCGACAGCCCTCCTGATCTTCCCGACGAAGGCGCTCGAGCACGACCAGGGCAAGGAGCTGGGGACACTCGTCCAGGGCGCACGGATCGATGCCGCGCTGGCGGCCTACGACGGCGACGCCACCTCGGACGCGCGGAGGCTCGCGCGCTCGCGCGCCCGCATCGTGCTCACGAACCCCGACATGCTGCACATGGGCGTCCTGCCGCACCACACGTCATGGTCCTCCTTCCTCGCGGGCCTGAAGATCATCGTGATCGACGAGCTGCACCAGTACAGGGGGGTGTTCGGCAGCCACTTCGCGAACGTCCTGCGCCGGCTCGGGCGCGTGCTCGACTTCCACGGCGCACGCCCCGTGTGGCTGGCATCGAGCGCCACGATTCGCAACCCGAAGGAGATGGCGGAGACCCTCGTGGGCAGGGCCTTCGAGCTCGTCTCTCGCTCCGGGGCACCATCCGGCAAGAAGAGCGTCTACTTCATGACCCCTCCGCTCGTGAATCCCGTCGCGGGCGTTCGCGGCTCGTACATGCACCTCGCAGCGCGCGCCGCGCACGACCTGGTGCGCGCCGGCCTGCAGACGCTCGTCTTCGCGGGCAGCCGCAGGGCCGTCGAGGTCCTCCTGAGATACGTGCGCGAGAGGGTGCGCGGGGACGGCCTGGAGCCGGAGGCCGTGCAGGGATACCGCGGAGGCTACCTGCCCGCGCTGCGCAGGCGCATCGAGGACGGGCTCAAGCAGGGGTCGCTTCGCTGCGTGATCGCGACGAACGCGCTCGAGCTCGGCGTGGACATCGGGTCGCTCGATGCCGTGGTCCTGGCCGGGTATCCGGGATCCGTGGCCTCCACGTGGCAAAGGATCGGACGGGCGGGACGCCGCCGCGCACCCTCGCTCGCAGCCCTCGTGTGCTCGGCCTCGCCTCTCGACCAGTTCATCGTGGAGCATGCCGACTACCTCTCGGGCGCACCGCCGGAGCGAGGGCTCCTCAACCCGGACAACCTCGAGATCCTCCTCGAGCACATCAAGTGCGCCGCGTTCGAGCTTGCGTTCGAGCCGGGGGAAGGCTACGGCGGCCTCCAGCCGGAGGAGACGGGAGAGGTCATGGACCACCTCGCCAAGCAGGGCCTGGTCCACGCGACGGCAGGGCGGCACATGTGGGTGGCGGACGAGTTTCCCGGAGCCTCCGTGAATCTGCGCTCCATCGGCTCGGAGCCGTTCGTCATCACCGACGCCACCGTCTCGTCGGTCATCGGCGAGGTGGACGGCCGCAACGCCCTCAGGATGCTGCACGAGCAGGCCGTCTACCAGCACGCCGGACTGCCGTACATCGTCGAGAAGCTCGACATCGACAGGAGGCGGGCCACGGTCAGGGAAGTGGAGCCGGAGTACTACACCCAGCCCGTCGTGAGCTCGTCCATCTCGCCCATCGACGTCATCGACCGGACGGCGTACGGCCAGGTGGACGTCCATCTCGGCGAGGTGCGGATCATCGAGAGGATCACCGGCTTCAAGAAGATCCGCTTCGGCTCCCACGAGAACCTCGGGTACGGGGACGTGGACCTGCCGGAGACGAAGATGGAGGCGTTCTCGGTCTGGATCGACCTCTCCCGGGGCGGGATGGAACGCATCTCCGGGACCCTTGACGTGGACCCCGTTTCCTCCGTATGGGTGGCGGAGGCGCTCGAAGGCCTCGGCAGCCTCACGCGGCACATCGCCGCGCTCAGGCTCATGTGCGACCCCCACGATCTCGTGCCCTCTCTGAGCCTCGACGGGGCCGACCCGTCCGAGGAGACGCGGCCGGCCATCTTCATCCACGAGGCGCACCCTGGCGGCGTGGGCCTCGTGGAGAAGCTCTACGAGCAGATCATGGAGATCTCCATCGACGCCCTCGATGCACTCGCCCGCTGTCCGTGCACTTCCGGATGCCCCTCGTGCGTGGGCCCGCCGGAGCGCGAGGACACCGCGAGGAAAAGGACCGTGCGAGCGATCCTGGAGTTCATGGCCCCCGATGTCCACTAGGCGACCCATCGGCAAGAGACTCCGCCGGCTGCTCGAGCGCGAGGCGGACGGGACGCAGGAAGCGCCCGCCTCTCCGCCCGAGCGCCCCGGGAAAGACGACAGGCAGAGACGGCTCGGGGAACTGCGCGCAGAGATCGAGAGGATCTCCGCCCTCAAGGGTCGCAGGGGCTCGGGCGTCGAGCCCGTCGAGCCCGAGGACTGGGCGCGGGGGGACGAGCCCTGGAGCGAGCCTCCCGCCTCGCTGCCCGGAGAGCTCGTCAGGACGGAGCACGGGGAGGCCTGGATCAGGGACAAGCACTACGAATCGGGCATGATCCATGGCACGGCGCTCATCTCGAACGGGCTCGCCCTCACGGCCGGCTCGGCTTCCCTGCTCGCGCTCGACGACTCCATGTCGAGCTTCGAGATGAGCGGTGCCACGTTCCTGGACATCGAAACGACGGGCCTGTCCATGGGCACGGGGACCGTGGCGTTCCTCGTGGGCCTGGGATGGTACGAGGGCAACGACTTCCACGTGCGCCAGCTGTTCGTGGACAGGCTCGAGAACGAGCCCGCCGTGCTCCACGCCCTTCTCGAGTGCGTCCGCGAGCGCCCCCACCTCGTCACGTTCAACGGCAAGACGTTCGACGTGCCCGTGCTGCGGGCTCGCCTCGCCCTCAACCGCCTGAGCGCGAGGCTCGAACGTGCGGGGCATCTGGACCTCCTCCACGTCGCCCGCCGTCTGTACAAGAAGCGCATCGGCGACTGCTCGCTCGACTCCTGCGAGCGCTCGGTGCTCGGCTTCAACCGCGAGGGCGACATCCCCGGAGAGATGATCCCCGAGATCTTCGTCGAGTACCTGCGCACCGGCCGGCCGGGGCAGATGCACGACGTCTTCCACCACAATCTCCTCGACGTGGTCTCCATGGCCGCGCTCGCGGGACGGATGGCCGACCTGCTCGAGCGCAGGGAGCCACACGAGGACCTGGACGATCTCGTCAGCCTCGCCCGCGTGCGGCTGCGGCACGGCGACGACGAGGACGCGGAGCAGATCTTCACCCAGGCCTCGTCCTCCACCTCTTCGGAACACCGCATCGAGTCGGGACTCGAGCTGGCCATCATGGCCCGGCGCCGCGGCGAGCACGAGGTCCAGAGAAGGCTCCTCGAGACCATCCTCGAGGACGATCCCGATCATGCGGGGGCCCACCTCATGCTGGCCAAGCTCTACGAGCACGGGCTGAGGCTCCTCGACAAGGCTCTCGAGCACGCTCACCTGGCCGAGGAGGAGGAGGGCTACGAGGCGAGCACCCACCGAATCGAGAGACTCGAGCGTCGCATCGAGAAGCGCAACGCCCTCGGCATTGTGCAAGGGCCGCCGCCAGGAGACGACCCCGGCCGGGAAGTCAGAACGCGAACGGCAGGCAGACCCCCTCCCGGACGCCGCCCGCGGCGCGGTTGATCCAGCAGCATCCCGGACCGCAGACGTTCTCGGTGGGCTGGGCACACGTGCCGATCTCGGGCAGGTCGCCGGCCGTGACGCTGCAGACCAGGGTGCAGATTCCCCCGTCACCGTAAGGGGAGATGATGCATGACAGTCCTGACTCGCACTCGTTGCCCTCCTGGCATTGTGCGTACAGCCCTCCCTTGCTCGTCTGGCACGAGGCGGTGATCAGAAGCACGAGGACAAACAGGCATATTCTCTGCATCGCGGTTCCCTTCCAGGACGTTTATAACGCTTTCCAGCCCAGGATGCACGCCCCGGGCCACGAAGATGATTCACGTGCACTCGGCAGCAGAGACAAATCCCGGAGTGGTCTTCATGGCATCGAGAGCCGCGAGAAGGGCCACCCAGGTGTAGAACCGGCGGAAACGGCATGATAAAATCCTCTGCTTGCTCGGGGGCCGAGAGGTTTCGATGCGACAACTCACCAAGATACCGGTCGGTCCGCTCCTCCTCGTCCTGATCGCCGCGGTCTCGTGCCGGGATCCGGACCCGGCAGGTCCGGACCCGGCAGGTCCGGACCCGTCACGAGAGAAGCCTGCTCCCGCAGATCCGGCACCCGAGAAGGCGCCC
>JAFDER010000240.1 GCA_019310245.1 Deltaproteobacteria bacterium | reverse complement strand
TGTGCTACCTGCCATCGAATCTCCCGCAACAATGCGCTGGAGCTAACCAGAGGATGTGTTCATCGTTGGAAATCAGATCTGTCTAGGTCATCAGACCATCCCGGGCACATAAATATAACCCTTAAAGAACATGCATGAATCGTCAAGCTTGTCCGTCTCTTCGCTGAAGACATCGAGGTGCAACTCGCGGATCTTACATGGCTCGACTCGAGCCATCGAGGCGCCACATTGGTGTCATGACTCTGCTGGATGGGCTCGGATTGCGCTCGAAGGGTGAAACGGAAGCATGGGGCTTTCATGAGAACGGGCGTATCGGTCGAGCCTACCATGGCTTCAGGGCCACGAATGCGAACACCTTGGCGTCGCCGATGATGTTGGGGATCAGCACGTACTCGTCGAAGCCGTGCAAGGTCTCGTCCATGCGGGCCCAGACCACCGCCGGGATGCCGGACCTGCGGATGTAGGCGGCCACGGTTCCCCCCCCGATCCCCATGGGGCGGGCCTTGACCCCGTAGACGTGCTCTATGGCGGGCGCGAGGGCATGGACCACGGGGCTCTCGGGGTCGGTGGGAGGTGCTGCCTCCTCCTGCATGGGATGGTCCATCTCCACCTCGACCTTGAAGCGCTCGGCGATCCGATCGCAGTACGACCTCATCTTCGCCTTGACCTCGTCCAGCGAGGTGGACGGCAGGATGCGCGCGTCCATGAAGAACACGTCCTCGCCGGGCACGGTGTTGACGTTCTCGACGTTTGGCTCGCGCTTCGTGGGCTCGAACGTGGAGATGGGCGGATCGAACACGTCCTGCTTCTCCGGGAAGTCCTCGTACAACCCGTCGAGGAATGTGATGAGGTGTGCGGCGGCGCGGCTGGCGTTGATGCCGCGCTCGGGCGTGGAGCCGTGGGTCATCTTTCCGATCACGCGGAAGCGGGTCCACAGGATGGCCTTCTCGGCCACCTCGATCATGCTCCCGTCCGGCTCTCCGCCGTCCGGCACCACGACGAGATCGTCCGGGGAAAACGGGTTTCCTTCCTTGACGAGATACTGGATCCCGAAGGTCGAACCGACCTCCTCGTCCGCCACGAAGAGCAGCGCGATGTTCCAGTGAGGCGTGATGCCCTCCTCGGTGAAGGCCTTTGCC
Organism: Deltaproteobacteria bacterium; assembly: GCA_019310245.1. Lineage (GTDB taxonomy): Bacteria > Myxococcota_A > Polyangia > DRWM01 > DRWM01 > JAFDER01. Next base: position 4,457 of record JAFDER010000240.1, on the reverse strand, counting down.
AGGATCATGGAGGCGACCATCCCTTGCTGGTTGTCCTCGACGCCCCTGCCGTAGATCCTGTCGCCATCGAGCCGCGCCTCCCACGGGGGCGAGGACCACTTCGACTCGTCACCCGGAGGGACCACGTCCACGTGCGACATGATCCAGAGCGTGCGGGACGGGTCGCGGCCCGGGATCCGCGCGATCAGGTTCGGACGGACGCCGCCGTCGGCCTCCGGGTCGGGCGCATCCCTCGACTCCAGGTCCTCGATGCCCAGGGATTCGAGGAAGGTGCGCACGTACGCCGTCTTGCGCCTCTCGCCCTTGCCGCCCGACTTGGGGCTGATGGCGGGGATTGCCGTGAGATCGGTCTGGAGCTTCACGACCAGATCGCGGTATCCGTCGAGGCGGCCGGCTATCTTCTCGAATTGTTCGATGCTCATGGATCACCTCCTCCATGCAGGGCTGCAACCTGACGGAATGTATACGAATACCGGATGCCGGGAAAGGGCCTCGCTTCGAGATTGAACTTTCGGCCGGCGTCTATAGACTATCGACCTGATCGAATGGACGCGCGAGGAGCGTGTTGCAGCGGATGGAGGCTGTGCATGTGCGGCATCGTGGGATACATCGGACCTCGCCGGGCGGACAGGATCCTCCTCGCGGGGCTCAAGCGCCTCGAGTACCGGGGGTACGATTCCGCAGGCGTCGCGGTGCTCGGTGAGGGAGACAGGCTCGACGTGGTCCGCCGCAAGGGCAAGCTGTCCGCGCTCGAGGACAGCCTCTCGGATGCCGGGTTGACCGGGCGGGTTGGAGTGGGTCACACGCGCTGGGCCACGCACGGCCGACCGAGCGACGAGAACGCCCACCCGCACTCCACCGGCCGGGTGGCGGTCGTGCACAACGGCATCCTCGAGAACTACCGCGAGCTGAAGGCACGCTGCCAGGAGCGGGGCTGCACCTTCTCGTCCGAGACGGACACCGAGGTGCTCGCCCACCTCATCGACCTCGAGCTCCAGGGGGGCAAGGAGCTGGTCCCGGCCGTGCTGGCGGCGCTGGCCGAGGTGCAGGGCTCATATGCCATCGGCGTCGTGTCGGCCGGGACGCCTGATCGCATCGTCGTGGCGAAGAACGCGTCGCCCCTGGTCCTCGGACTCGGCCAGGGAGAGAACTTCGCGGCGTCGGACATCCCGGCCATCCTCCCCTACACGAAGCAGATGGTCTTTCTCGACGAGGGCGAGGTGGGCGTGCTCACCACCGACGGCGTCGAGATCATGACCCTGGCGGGCGAGAAGGTGGAGAGGAGCCCGAAGACCATCCAGTGGTCCGTGGTCCAGGCGGAGAAGGCCGGGTACAAGCACTTCATGCTCAAGGAGATCTTCGAGCAGCCGCGCGCCATCGAGGACACCATCCGGGGCCGGTACGACAGCGGGACGGGCGAGATCCTCTGCGACGCGCTGGGCGTGGACGAGGCGGCTCTGCGCGAGGCCAGGAGCGTGATCCTCCTGGCCTGCGGCACCTCCTACCATGCCGCGCTCTACGGCCAGTACATGATCGAGAGGCTCGTCAAGATCCCGGCGCGCGCCGAGCTCGCGAGCGAGTTCCGCAACCGCAAACCCGTCGTCGGCCCGGACGATCTCGTCGTGGCCATCTCGCAGTCCGGCGAGACCCTCGATACGCTGGAGGCGGTCAAGGTGGCCAGGGCGGCCGGGTGCCGCATCCTGTCCGTGGCGAACGTCCTGGACTCCGCGATCCCGCGCGCATCGGACTGGGTCGTCTACACGCACGCCGGTCCCGAGATCGGAGTCGCCTCCACCAAGTGCTACACGGCGCAGCTGGCGGCCCTCTACCTCCTGGGAGCGGCCGGAGCGCAGGTGCGCGGCGTGACCGGCGTGGACGTGGGCGCGCTCGTCAGGGAGATCGTGCTCCTGCCGGGCAAGATGAAGAGCGTGCTGAAGCGATCCGCCGAGTTCCAGGACCTGGCCCACCGCTACGCGCACCACCGGGACTTCCTCTACCTGGGACGGGGCCTCAGCTTTCCCACGGCGCTCGAGGGCGCCCTCAAGCTCAAGGAGATATCCTACATCCACGCGGAGGGATACGCTGCAGGCGAGATGAAGCACGGTCCCATCGCTCTCATCGACCGTGACATGCCCGTCGTCGTCCTCATGCCGGAGGACGAGCAGTGGGACAAGATCAAGGGCAATCTCGAGGAGGTCAAGGCGAGGGAGGGGCTGGTCATCGCGCTGACGAGCGAGGGATGGGGAGAGGACGTCCGGCCGATCTGCGACGAGTTCATCACCGTGCCCGCCACCCATCCCGAGCTCGTTCCACTGCTGACCGTCGTGCCGCTCCAGCTCATTGCCTACCACATCGCCGATCTCAAGGGGACGGACGTGGACCAGCCCCGTAATCTTGCCAAGACCGTCACGGTCGAATGAGTCGAAGGAGGACGAGATGACGAAGAACGAAGAGGACGAGATCAAGATCATCGACAAGAGACGCTTCGACGACGACGGCGAGGAGAGGGATGATGCTCCCGAGGAGGAGGAGGCCTCCGCACCGCCGGAGCCCCCCGCGGATGTCCGCGACGCCGGCAAGGAAGCGGCGAATGGCCAGATGCCTTCCGTGGATTTCATCACCTTCGTCCTGTCACTCAGCCAGACGGCGTTTCTCAGCCTCGGGCTCGGACCCGAGCTCGAGGCAGGACAGTCCTTCCCCGTGGACCTGCCATCCGCGCGCTGGACCATCGAAGCTCTGGAGATGCTGCACGAGAAGACGAGCGGGAACCTGACGGGCGAGGAGGAGAGGATCTTCGAGAGGCTGCTGGCGGAGCTGAGGATGGCCTACGTCCAGATCGCCTCCGGGAACGGAGAGAAATCCCCGTGAGAGCCTCCCGTGCCGGCGCGTTCTGCGTGACGATCCTTGCAGGGGTCGTGGCCGTGGGGTGCCCGGGCGGCGACGGGGCTCCCCCGCTGCCTCCACCCGCGGCAGAGGACGCTGCCTCGGTGCCCGCGCCTCCACCTGACTCCACCCGGCAGTGCGCCCCGGCCTCGTTCGCGGACGCCGTGAAGAAGGTCCGCGACATCGTGGTCAACATCTCCACCGCGCAGGTGGTGAGCACGGGGTCGGGTCTGGGCTTTCCCTTCGATCTGTTCATGGATCCCCACGGCGGTTCGAAGCAGCAGGTCAGGCAGGGGCTGGGAACCGGGTTCGTCCTCGACGCGAAGCAGGGGCTCATCGTCACCAACAACCACGTGATCGAGCGCGCGAGCGAGATCGTCGTCCAGCTCGCGGACCGCCGGGAGTTCCCCGCCGGCGTGGTGGGACGCGACGCGCTCCTCGACATCGCCATCCTGAAGATACCCGAGCCGGCGCCGTCCCAGGCCACGCTCGGCGACTCGGACGATCTCGAGGTCGGGGACTGGGTGATCGCCATCGGCAACCCGCTCGGACTCTCCAACACGGTGACGGCGGGAGTCGTCAGCGCGATGGGCAGGTCCTCGTGGGACATGCGCGGCGAGATCCCGGGCTACGCGGACTTCATCCAGACCGACGCGTCGATCAATCCCGGGAACTCCGGTGGACCGCTGCTCGACACGGAGGGCCGCGTGGTCGGCATCAACACGGCCATCGTCAAGGGAGGCCAGGGGATCGGATTCGCCATTCCCGTCAACATGCTCAAGGAAGTCCGCACCCAGCTCATCGACACCGGGCGGATCACCCGATCGTGGATGGGGATCCTGATCTCCCCGGTGGACGATCCCGCCGCCAAGAAGCTGGGCATGAGCGCTCCGCGAGGGGCCCTGGTGGGCGACGTCGTCCAGGGCGGACCGGCGCACAAGGCCGGGTTCCAGGCCGGAGACGCGATCCTGGAGTTCGGAGGCGAGAAGATCGAGGACGGAGGCCGGCTGCCCTGGATCATCGCGAGGACGAAGGCGGGCACGCCCGTGAAGGTCACGGTGCTGCGCGGAGGCAAGGAGTACGAGGTCGAGGTTGTGCTGATCCCGATGCCCGAGTCCTAGGAGCCAGCTTTCTGCTCGCGGAACCAGTCGTCGATGAGGCAGCGGAACGTCTGCTGGCCGCTCCTGAGCGTGCCGGCGAGCCCGCCTCCCGGCGCTCCCCACGAGCTTGCCAGGTACAGGTTCCGGACGGGCGTCCTGTTGTCGAGGCGGTTCAGGAATGAGTTCTGCATGCTCTGCTCGTAGCCGTAGATCGCCCCCTCGGGGTTGCCCGTGTAGCGGATGTTGGTCAGGGGCGTGGCCACGTCATACTCCTCGATCATGTCGGACAGCCCCGGGACGAGGCTTTCCTCCGTCCTCTTGACGAGGATCTCGGCAATGCGCTCCTTCTCCGCGTAGTAGGCGTCCTTGCGCGCCGCACGATAGCCGGACTCGAACTTCTTCCAGTACTGGTAGCCGCAGAGGAACATGATCGAGACGGTCGACTTGCCCGGAGGCGAGTAGCCGTCGAAGATG
>JAFDER010000239.1 GCA_019310245.1 Deltaproteobacteria bacterium | reverse complement strand
GTTCATGGGGGTCAAGCAGAAGAGCTCCGCCTCGGATCTCGCCGCCATGGTGGCGCGCGCCGCGGGTCTCGACGACATCTACCCCCTCGCCCTGTTCCTCCTGCGCGAGGAGGAGACGCCCATCGCCCTCATGCCCCTCTCCCTGCAGCTGTAGGCTGTAGGGGTCAGACCCCGAATGGGGTCTGACCCTGTCTCTCGCTTGCTCGCTTGAGCCCCGCCCCCGGCCTTGGTACAGTGGCGCGCATGTCCCGTACCTGGCTCCTGATCCTGCTGCCGGCGCTCGCGCTCGCGTGCGTGCCCGAGTACCCCCTGTGTCGCAGCGACATGCAGTGCAAGCTGGCGCAGACGTGCGTGGACGGCCGTTGCGTGCAGTGCGCCGACGACTCCCAGTGCCTGCAGGGCGAGAAGTGCAGCGAGGGGATGTGCGAGAAGCCGCTCGACCGATGCTCCTCGAGCGCGGAGTGCGCGGCCGGCCAGGTGTGCCTGTTCGAGCTGTGCACGAAGTGCTTCGAGGACGAGCAATGCGGCTCCGGCATGATCTGCGTCGACGGCGCTTGCGCGGGCTGCGCGTCCGACGGGGATTGCGGCAAGGCACAGAGCTGCGTGGACGGCACGTGCACCGAGATGGCCACCGAGCCCGGCGAGGTCATCACACCTGAGGGCTGCGGGCTCGAGCCCGCGTACTTCGAGTTCGACTCGTTCGAGCTGACGAAGGAGGCGAAGGCCGTCCTCGATGCATGGATCCCGTGCCTCGAAGAGGGGCGGACCTACACCCTCGTCGGCCGCGCCGACATGACGGGCGACGAGGGCTACAACCTCTCGCTCGGCCTCGACCGTGCCAAGGCGGTCAAGAGCTACCTGGTCGATAACGGCGTCTCGTCCAAGAACCTGATCGTGGCCACGGCCGGCAAGCACATCGCCGTCTCGTCGGAGCACGAGACGGACAGGAGGGTGGACATCCAATGAAGCAAGCACTCGCACTGTGCATCGTCCTCGCCGCCGCGGCCTGCGGCCCCAGGGAGCCTCCCGACGAGCCGGGGCCGCCCGCCGGAGGCGAATGCGCGTCGCTCTCGGACTGCGACGCGGGCCTCGTGTGCCAGGGCGGCATGTGCCTGCCCTACGAGGGGCGGGCGGGCGATCCGTGCTACGACGAGCTGGACTGCGAGATGGGGCTCGACTGCAAGAAGGGCGAGTGCGTCGAGGCGGCCTCGGATCAGTAGTCCGGTCCCTTGCCCAGCTCCGCGGTCATGGTCTCGGGGATCCACTCGAGCGCAGGCCGCCAGCTGCCCGTCTCGATGTAGCTGTAGCGCGCGTAGGTGGTCAGCACGCGGCGGATGTAGTTGCGCGTCTGTGCGTACGAGACCAGCTCGACGAGCACGTCACCGTCCACCGGCGCGTGCGCGCGAAGCCAGCGCGCCATGTTGTGCGGCCCGCCGTTGTAGGCGCCCACGGCCGCGGCCAGGTTTCCGGGGAACCTCTTGATGAGCTGGCCGAGGTAGTAGGTCCCGAAGGCGATGTTCGTCCCGGCGTCGAAGAGCGCCTCCTCGTCGTACGGCGCGCCCATCTCGCCCGCCACCTGCACCGCCGTGGCCGGCATGAGCTGCATGAGACCGCAGGCGCGGGTGCGCGAGACCGCGTCCGGGTCGAACATCGACTCCTGCCGGATGATGGACATGGCGAGCCAGGGCGGCACGCCGTGCTTCTCGGCCTGCTCTTTGGCCGTCTCCAGGAACGGTGTGGGGTAGAGCAGGCGCCACTTCGTGGCCGTGCCTCCCTTGCCAGGCGTGTCGTCCCACTTCGAGGCATGGCTGATGAGCAGCTTCTGCGCGCCCGCGCACGCGTAGATCCTCTCGAGGGCCAGAGGATCGTCGCCGTGCGCCTTGACGAGCTTCGCGTGCGCGCGCTTCATCTCCTGCCGGGCGTCGTAGCCGAGCCCCAGGTCCCCGAGCGCGGCGACCACCGCGGGGAGCCCCAGGCAGCCCTGGCTCCCCGGCCTCTCGATCTTCCCGATCGTCTCGGCCGGGTCGGGAGGCGTGCGCCCCATCTTCTCGAGCCGGCGGCTCGCCAGCAGGGCGTAGTAGTGCAGTGGGTAGCGCTTGGCCGTCTTGACGTACCTCTGCGCCGCCGCATCGTCCCTGCCCAGCCCCTCGCGGATCACGCCGCCCCAGTAGGATGCGCGTGCGCGTGACATCGACTCGGTCGTCTGGGCCTCGTACTCGTCCATGAGCTGGAGCGCCCCGGGCAGGCGCCCGTCGAGGTAGGTGGCGAACGCGATCATCCACAGCGCCTGCGCGCGCCTGTTGCCCGACCACACGCCCTGGCGCAGGAGCGAGACGTTGCCGCGCACCTGCTTCCAGCGGCCCGCCTCGTAGTCGAGCACCATCACGTTCATGAGCGCGTCGTCGCGCAGGCTCGAGCCCTTGAAGCGCGTGAGGAACTTCCTGTACGCGGCCGCCGCCTTGGCGCTCATCCCGCGCTTGTCCAGGCAGCGTCCGATCATGTACGAGGCCTCGGCGGCAACGTCGTCCTTGCCCTTCGCCAGCTTCTCGTACAGCGCCTGCGCATCGGCCCACGCCCTGCGCTTGCGGTACGCGCAGCTCGCGTGCATGAGCGCCACCTCGCGCGCTTTCTTCCTGCCGAGCCCGGGACCCAGGCCCTCGAGCTCCTTCTCGGCGAGCGCGAAGCGCTTGAGATCCATGAGCCTCTCGGCCCGGCCGATCCTGTCCTCGGTCGAGATCGCGTAGCCGGGCTCGAGCCGCGCGAGGGCCGTGAGGGCCTGGCCGGCCTGCGGCCGGTGCGGGAACGAGCGCATGACGAGCTCGTAGCGCTTCACGGCCGCCTCGTCCCGGCCGCTCCTCTCCATGGCCTCGGCCCAGCCGAGGTGCACGGAGGCCGAGTCCACGATGGAGGGAATGCCCTTCGACGAGAGCGAGGAGTACGCCTTCGCCGCCTCGGCCCATTTCTGCGTGGCGAGGAGCGCGTCCGCCTGCCGGAACGGCGCGAGCGGTGCGAAGCGGCTCCCCTTTCTCTTGCCCAGCTTCTCGTAGACCGGGATGGACTCCTCGTGCTTTGCCGACAGGAAGAGCGACTCGGCCAGGTAGTAGAGCCGGTAGTCCTCGATGACCTCCACCTGGCCCTCGAGGTTCTCGAGCAGCACCGCGGCGTGCGCGAAATCCCCATCCCCGAACGCGTCGAGCGCCGCGCGCATGTCCTCGGGCGGCGGCGGGAGCGGCTCCGTGATGGGCGCCAGCGGATCCACGGGCGTGGCGCTCGCCCCGTCCACCCTCGCGTCCGCGCCGGCGTCGGCCTTGCTCTTGCTGCCCGAGCAGCAGGCGAGGCCCCCGATCACGACACCGACAAGCGCGATGCGAAGGAGCGTGGAGGCAGGGCGCGGGGGCACGGTCAGTCGAGGATCTCCACCGTGGTGACCTGGGCCGGGCTCGCGTGCACGGCCTCGCCTTCCACGAGCGGGATGATGCCTCCCTCGCTCTTGCCCGAGGAGTAGTGGTAGGCCACGTTCACGAACCCCGCCAGGACGAGGGCTCCGAACGCGATGCACACGCCCGCGAACGCCCTCTGCGACCGCCGGCTCGTGAGCACCCCCCAGGAGACGAGGAAGCCCCAGATCCCGTTTCCGAAGTGCAGCGCCGCGGCCGAGATGCCCACGATGTAGAACGCGAGCCAGAGCGGGTGCTGGAACTGCGCCTGCAGGAGCTCGTAGAACCCATCCACCTCGACGTTGCCCAGCATGAGCTGGACCCGCGTCGTGTACACGTGCCAGACGATGAACGCGAAGACGAGCACCGCGCTCATCCTCTGGAACCAGAACCACCAGTTGCGAGAGTACCCGTAGCGGATCGTGTTGTAGCGCGCATCGAAGATCATGATGATGCCGAGCACCACGTGGATCGCCAGCGGGATGTAGATCATGCCCCACTCGAGCACCGGCAGGTACGGCATCCTGTGAAGCAGCGCGATGCCGTCCGTGAAGCTGCCCTTTCCGAGCAGCACGAACGAGTTCAGGAACAGATGCATGCACAGGTACATGCCCAGGGGCAGGATGCCCATGAGCGAGTGCACCTTCTTCCACACGTACTGGCTCTTGTCCGCTGTCACGGGATCCTCCCGGGGCTACGGGGGATTTTGTATCCCACCGCCCATCGCGAGTCAACTTGGCCATCTCATGTGAAACCGGTCAGCGGGGTGGACCATTCCCGCCTACCCGCACACCCCGCTCGTGGTGTTGCACGAGACCACGCCTGACCACAGCAGGCCGCAGTCCGCGGTGGTGGTGCAGGCCGGGATGCAGAAGCCTGGAGGCATGGCGCTCCAGGGATCCCGGTACACGCTGCCGCCGTACGACCCGTCGCCCGGGTAGCAGGCGAACGCGGGAAGCCCCGTGCCCGTCGGGCAGCCGTTCGCGCCCACGGCGCCGCTCGGGGTGCCGCAGGAGGGCAGGCAGGTGCCGAGCGCGCACACGCCGGGCGGCATGTCGCTTGTCGACGGTGCTGCCCCGCAGATGATGCACGTCTCGGCCAGGTTCTGGCTGCAGGACGCGGAACAGAAACCGGCCTTTCCCATGAGCTCGAGGCAACGGCCGAGCCCGAGCGGCGAGGCGCAGTCCGAGTCCTCGCTGCAACCCGTGTACATGTCGTTGCCCGGAGGCGTCGTCGGGACCGTGGCCGGCAGGCACAGGCCGTCTTGAGCGCTGGCAGGAAACCAGCGGGTGGGATCGTATGGCTGGCAGACGTAAGGATGGGTCCTGTCGGGATGGCGGCAGGGATTGGCCGTCGAGTCCGGATCCACGCAGCTGGTCTGGCACGTGGGGGTGCAGGTGTATTCAGGGTCGGAGGTCGTCCCGAGATTCACGCAGTCGCCAGCGAGATCTGCATGGACCCCGCAGCCGCGGCCGATGAGATGGCAGGCGTCCTTCCTGCACAGACCGTCGGGGTACAGGGGATCACCGGTCTCGGGATCGGTGTACCAGACCTCGTTCAGGCATGTTGCATCGACCGGGCAGTCGGAGTCGAAGAGGCACGGTGAGAGCCAGGTGGCGTCCGGGTCACCCATGTTGACGCAGGCGAAGCTCGCCATGCAGTCCACGGCTGGGTACTCGTCCTCGTCGTCGCCGTCGCACCAGTTCGTGCAGTCGTCGTCGAAGTACACCTCGCCGTCTTCGCGCTGGTAGTCCTCGTCCAGGTCTTCCCAGACCTCGCAGCACTCGCGGTCGTTCATGCAGCCCGGCAGGCAGGCCTCGAAGACCATGTCGCAGCGGTATCCCTCGCGGCACCCGCAGTTCCAGTCGTAGGGGTTCCAGGAGGTGTCGGTCGACCGGCAGGCGTCGACGCACCCGTAGTAGTCGGAGCCGCCGGAGGAGCCGAAGTACACGCAGCTCGTGCCGGACGGGCAGGTCGTGGGATCGTCGGGATTGCATCCGGCCTCGTCGGCGCCCCACAGCGCGCACGTGCCGCCGAGCCACGAGACGTACGTCTCGCCGTCGTAGACCATGACGCTCTCGGTCAGGCACCGGTTGCCCGAGCCGCAGTCCATCTCGCTGATGCACGGCTGGCCGAAACGATCGTGGTCGGGCGGGGCGTTCAGGCACACGGGCGGCTCC
>JAFDER010000238.1 GCA_019310245.1 Deltaproteobacteria bacterium | reverse complement strand
TAAGGGATGAAGGCCTTGGTGAACGCCATATCGCTCCTCCTCGACGTGATCCGGGGTGATGGAGGGGCCATTATAGCCCGACCCGGAGAGCGTACAAGCCCATAGCGTCTTGACATCCCGGGGGCCACGGGCGAACCTCCGATGGTTCGTCAACATGTGGAGATCGCATATGGATTTCCGTTTCTCCGAGGAGCAGGATTTCTTCCGCAGCCAGGTGCGCGACGCCGTGGATCGCCTCGTGCGGCCGCGCGTGAGGGAGATCGACGAGAAGGACGAGTTTCCGCGCGATCTGTGGGACGAGCGAGCTCGCCCGCGGCTCGACGGGCTTCTTCATGTCCGTCTCGGTCCAGATGCTCATGGGCACGTACTTCATCGGCCGCTTCGGATCGGACGAGATCAAGAAGAACGTGCTCCAGCCGGCGATCGAGGGCAAGAAGGTGACGTGCATCTGCTTCACCGAGGACCAGTCCGGCTCCGATCTCGCGGGCACGCGCACGACGGCGGTCCGTGACGGCGACGGCTGGGTCCTCAGCGGAACGAAGCAGTGGATCACCAACGGCCCCATCGCGGACGTGGCGACGGTCATGGCCACCACGGATCCCTCTGCCGGCCTCAAGGGCCTCTCCTTCTTCCTCGTCGAGGACGGCATGGAGGGATTCTCGAAGGGCCAGGTGTTCCACAAGCTGGGCACCCGCGGCGCGCCCACGGGCGAGATCGTCCTCGACGCGGTGCGTGTGGACGGCGACCACCACCTGGGCGAGGAGACCGGCAAGGGCCTCGAGTACTCCACCGACATCCTCAACATGATCCGCGTGATGACCGGGCTCGCGGCCTGCTCCATCGCCGACGAAGCCATGAAGGATGCGGCCGCATTCGCGCGCGGCCGGGTGGCGTTCGGCAAGCCCATATCGAGGTACCAGCTCATCCGGGAGAAGTTCGGGCGGTTCTACGCCAAGTACGAGGCGGCCCGGACCCTGCTCTACCGCGTGGCCTGTATGATCGACGAGGGGATGGAGTGCAGGCGCGAGGCCATGGCGGCAAAGTGGTTCGCCACCGAGATGTGCCTCGAGGCGGTGGACGAGGCCACGCGCGTCTATGCGGGCAACGGATTCTGCATGGAGTATGAGCCTCAGCGCTTCTTCAGGGACGCACGCTTCCTCCTCTCGGGCGGCGGCACGCACGAGGTTCTGCTGAACTTCCTGGGCGGGCAGATGCTGAGAGGCTGAGGATCATGAAGATCTGTGTTCTCGTCAAGCAGGTCCCCGATCACGAGGCCGTCATCAGGGTGGGGGAGGACGGATCGCTCGAGGTCGAGGACAGGTACGTCACCAACTTCTTCGACGAGATCGCCGTCGAGCAGGCCATCCTGCTCAGGGAGTCGCAGGGCGGCACCGTCACCGCAGTGTCTGCCGGGGGAGGCCGCAACGTCGACGCGCTCAGGCGCGCCCTCGCCATGGGCGCGGACGCGGCGGTCATGGTCGACGATCCCGCCCTCGCGGATGCGGACGGCCTGGGCCTCGCGCGCGCGCTGGACGCCTGCCTCGGCACGCTGGAGCCCGATCTCGTCCTGGCGGGGCGCGTGGGACTTGACGACGAGATGGGCCTCGTCGGTCCCGCCGTGGCCGAGCTCCTGGGATGGGCCCACCTGGCAGGCGTCGTGGGGCTCGACCTCGATGGCGAGACGTTCACGGCGATTCGCCTCGTCGAGGGTGCGAGGGAGACGGTTGCGGGCAGGCTGCCCGCGCTCCTGACCTGCTCCAAGGGGCTTGCCGAGCCGCGCGTGCCCAAGGTCATGCAGGTCATGAAGGCCTCCCGCGCCAGGATCGACACGAGGGATCTCGCCTCCCTGGGCGTGGACCCCGCGGCCGTGGCGCCGCTGATCCGGGTGGCCGGCCACACGCCGCCGCCCGGCAGGGCGGCCGTGCGGATGATCGAGGGCGACCTGCCCGAGCAGGTGCAGGCGCTCGCCTCGATCCTTCTCGTCTCGGCGGGAGGGACGTCATGATGTCCGCGGCGCTCGTGCTGGTGGAACACGCATCGGGCGTGCCCCGGCGGGCGTGCCTGGAGACCCTCTGCAAGGCGAGGGATCTCGGACTCTCCCCGGTGGCCCTCGTATGCGGTGCGGATCCCGCGGCTGCGGCCGTGGCGTGCGCACCGTTCGCGGACAGGGTCCTCGCCGCGGCGTCGGACGATCTCGAGCGCTACAATGCGGACGCGCATCTCGCCCTCGCCGCTCGCGCGGTCGCCGAGCTGTCTCCCGTCCTCGTGGCCGGCCCCTCCACGATCACGGGGCGAGACCTCGTGGCGAGGCTCTCGGCGCGGCTGGGCGGGCCCTACGCGGCAGAGATCATCGATCTGGCGCTTGGCGCCGACGGCCGGCCGCTCGCCGTGCGTGCCGTGCACGGGGGCAAGGCGCTCGCGCGGATCGCGTTCGAGGGATCCGGACCCTGCTTCGTCACCGTGCGCTCCAACGCGTTCCCGATGTCCGAGCCGCGCGCACCCGGACCGATCGAGAGCCTCGAGGCCGGGATCGACCCGTCGTCCCTCCGGATGCGCGTCACGAACGTCGAGGAGACGGGCGGTGGACGCGTGGGAGTCACCGAGGCCGACATCGTGGTCGCGGGAGGACGCGGCCTGGGCGATCCCGGAAACTTCGCGCTGCTCGAGAGGCTGGCCGACAGGCTCGGTGCCGCCGTCGGCGCCTCGCGCGCCGTGGTCGATGCGGGCTGGAGGGACGCCTCCGACCAGGTGGGAAAGAGCGGGAACACCGTTGCTCCCGGGCTCTACGTGGCCTTCGGCGTCTCGGGCTCGGCCCACCACGTGATGGGGATGGACGGGTCGGGCGTCGTGGTCGTCATCAACAAGGATCCGAACGCCCTGTTCTTCCAGTATGCGGATCACGGCCTTGCGGCCGATGCGCTCGAGATCCTGCCCGCCCTCATCGAGGCGCTCGGGGAGTAGCCGGTGGACTCCGACGAGCAGAAGGTCGATCTCATCGTCGTGGGAGCGGGCCTGGCCGGCCTGTCCTGCGCGTACGAGGCGGCCCGCTCGGGGCTGAGCGTCCTTCTCCTGGAGCGCGGGGACCATCCCGGTGCCAAGAACGTCTCGGGCGGCCGCATCTACATCGAGCCGGTGCGGGATCTCATGCCGGCCAAGTTCTGGCAGGACGCTCCGCTCGAGCGTCCCGTGACCAGCGAGTCGCTCGTCCTCATGGGGCCGTCATCCTCGGTGACGCTCGTGTTCTCGTCCGAGTCGATGCGCGCCGATCCGCCCTCCTCGTACACGATCCTGCGCTCGCGCTTCGACAGGTGGTTCGGCGAGCAGGTCGAGGCATCGGGCGCGTTCGTCGTCCCCCAGGCCGTCGCCACGGGTTTGCTCAGGGACGGCGACCGCATCGCGGGCGTCAGGGCCGGAGAGGAGGACCTCGAGGCCGACGTGGTCGTGGCCGCGGACGGTGCGCTGTCGTTCCTCGCCCGGGAGGCGGGACTGGCGCCGGGGCTGGCTCCGGCGGGCCACGCCCTGGGCATCAAGGAGGTCATCGCACTGGATCCCGGGCGCATCGAGGACCGGCTGGCCCTGGCTCCCGGGCAGGGTGCGGCACGCCTCTTCCTCGGTGACCTCACCCGATCCATGGTGGGAGGAGGCTTCCTCTACTCCAACCGGGACTCCATCAGCCTCGGCCTGGTCGTCTCGCTCGAGGACCTGGGAGGACGGCCCGACGACGCCGACGGCTCGCACGCCCTGCTCGACGCCTTCAAGGAGCGGCCCGAGATCCGGCCTCTCGTCGAGGGCGGGGAGACGGTGGAGTACTCGGCTCACCTCATCCCGGAGCTTCCAGTGGGCGGTCTGCCCTCGCGCGTGACGGACAACCTGCTCGTGGTCGGCGACGCCGCCGGTCTGGTCATCTACCACGGGATCACCGTGCGCGGGATGGACCTGGCCATGGCCTCCGGCGTCCTGGCCGCACGCGCGTGCGTGAAGGCCAGAGAGGCTGGCGACTTCTCGGCCTCTGCGCTATCAAAGTACGACCGCATGCTCGCGGAGAGCTTCGTGATGCGTGACGTCGAGAGACATGCAGCCGCGCCCGGGTTCCTTGCAAGGAGGAGGCTGTACGAGACGTACCCGCGGGAGATCTGCGATCTCCTCGAGGACCTCTTCCGGGTGGGCCCGGACGGCAAGGAGCGGCTGTACCCTGCGGCGTGGAAGCGCGTGCGCAGGACGTTCCTGTCGATGGAGGGGCTCAAGGACCTCTGGGCAGCGAGGAAGCTGTGAAGACGCTTTCGGTCGACCAGAAGCTGGCGCTTGACGCCATCAAGCCCCAGGACGAGCCCCACATCAGGCTCGATCCCGGAAAGTGCAGGGCGTGCAAGGCGCGCCCCTGCCTGCAAGCGTGCCCCGCGCACCTCTACACCCTCTCGCCCGAGACGGGCGAGGTGACCTTCGAGCATGCCGGGTGCCTCGAGTGCGGCACCTGCCTCGCCCTGTGCCCCGAGGACCTGGACTGGAGCTATCCCGCGGGCGGCTTCGGCGTCCAGTACCGCCACGGTTAGAAGAAGAACTTGAAGACGTAGCGCAGCGCCACGAAGAGCAGGATCGCGGCCAGCAGGATCTTGATGACCCGCGCGGGCACGTGCTTCTGCAGCAGCGCCCCGAGGTAGATGCCCGCGAGCCCTCCCAGGCCCAGGAGGCCGCCCAGGAGCAGGTCCGGTGCGGTGGGCTCGCCGGTCGTGTTGAAAAGCGGCGCCACCCACGTGTAGACCACCACCCCGATGACGGACGTGGAGAACGTGCTCGTGAGCGTGGCCCCGGCGATGGTGTGCACCGGCAGGCGGAACACGGAGACCAGGATCGGGGCCATGATCGCGCCGCCCCCGATCCCGTACGCCCCTCCCACGACTCCCACGGCCATGACCATGAGCAGGATCCACAGCGGGTTGAATGAGTAGGTCTCGGACCCGTAGCTGTAGCTCATCCGCGTCAGACCGACATGCGTGCTGCGGACCCTCAGTCCAGCGTCCTGCTTCTTTGCGGAGGCTGCGGGCTTCTGCTCCTTCTTCCTGAGTGCCGAGACGATGTCCCAGACGAGACGGCCGCCGATGTACAGGAGCACGCAGCCCACGAACAGCTTGAACACCTTCGGGTCCGGCAGGTGCCTGAGCCGGATGTACGCCCCGAGCGTCACGCCGGGCATCAGGCCTCCCACCATCACGGCTGTGAGCGGCCAGAGCATCCGCCCTTCCCGGATGAAGCGGTAGATCCCGCTCGGAATGGCCACGATGTTGAAGAGGAGGTTCGTGGAGCTCACGGCCGGTGTGGTGAACCCGAGGACGCTCACCTGGTAGGGCAGGAGCAGGAACGCGCCAGAGACCCCTCCCAGGGAGGAGCAGAACGAGACGGCGAAAGCCACGAGCAGCGGCCAGAGCGGGAAGACCTCCACGCCTGACGAGGGAAAGAGCATCTGCGCGCCTCCTGGTGCGAGGTTGTAGGCCAGCCGGGCGGTCCTTGCAAGCGCGTGAGGGTATTGACGTGGAAGTTGGCCGGCTGCATGATCGCTTCTTCCATGAATCAGGAGAAAGAGCGATGAAGACCAAGACCGTGAGGAAGCTCATGATCCCCGTGGCCGATTATGCCACGGTTTCGTACGATGCGACCATCCGGGCAGCCGTGCTCGCTCTAGACGCGGCCCACGAGAGAGACTCCGAACGGCACTACAAGCATCGGGCGGTGCTCGTCCTGGACGATGACGGGGAGGTCGTCGGGAAGCTGAGCATGCACGACGTGATCGTCGCCCTCGAACCGGCCTATCACAAGATGGGAGACGTTCGTGCGCTCAACCAGTCCGGGCTGAGCCTGGAGTTCCTGCAATCGATCAGGGAGAGCTTCTCGATGTGGCAGTATCCCCTGGAGAACATCTGCGAGAAGGCCTCCAGGAGGCCGATCAAGGA
>JAFDER010000237.1 GCA_019310245.1 Deltaproteobacteria bacterium | reverse complement strand
TGCGTATCCCCGGGGCAGCCCCGGCGAGCCGCTCCACCGCCTTGTCGGCTGGATAGATCACCTCGTGCTCACCGACCAGGAACAGGGTGGGCACCGCGGAGAGCCTGGCCAGCTCGTCGTCGGTGAGCACGGTGGGGGAGACCGGCATCTTGAGCTTGAAGCACCGCAGGCCGAGGTAGGCGTCGTCGAGAAGCGCCTCGCGCAGCTGGACGCTCTCCGGATCGGTGCGCCTGGTCAGGACGGGGAACATCCACCGCATCATGTTCCGCATGAAGTGGATATGGGGAATCAGCGCGCTCAGACCGTACCAGGCCCAGGCTCCCGGGAGCTGCATGATCGTGGCCGGAGGAGCGATCATCACCGCGGCGCGAAGTCGTTCGGGAAAACGCAGGGCGTACTGGCCCGTGATCCAGGCGCCGTACGACAACCCCATCAGGCTCACGTCGCCGTGCAGTCCCAGGGCGTCGAACACCTCGTCGAGCCAGGAGGTGAGGTCGTCCGGGGTCTTGAACGGGCGGCGGAAGACGCTTCGGCCGAAGTCGTAGATGTTGTCCAGCGCGTGGACGCGGAACGTCCGCGAGAGCGCTTCGATGTTCGGTCTCCAGAACAGCGACGTGGCCGAGGCCGAGGGCAGCAGCACCAGCGGGGGACCTTCCACGGGTCCGCTGATCCTCATGAAGGTCTCGCCGGAAGGTGTCTCCACCATCCGCGTCTCGGACTCCGCGGGCCATGTCGACGCCCGCTCGTCGTAGCGCCGGAGGTATCTGTCCCTCTTCCTTGCCGAGCGGAATGGATGGTGGGGAGGCGTCTTCATGACATGGTGGCCTGCAGAGGCCTCATCATGGCAGAGGATGTTATCCCACCCACCGGACGGGTACAACGGCCGGTCCGGACCCGGTCAGTGGCCCGTCATGTTCAGGTAGAACTTGATGATGGAGAGAAAGCCCACGGCCGCAGTCTCCACGCGCAGGATGCCGTGCCCGAAGAAGATGGAGTCGAAGCCGTACTCCCTCATGTTCAGGTAGAACTTGATGATGGAGAGAAAGCCCACGGCCGCAGTCTCCACGCGCAGGATGCCGTGCCCGAAGAAGATGGAGTCGAAGCCGTACTCCCTCGCGAGCTCGATCTCGTCGGTGGCCCAGCCTCCCTCGGGTCCCACGCACAGCACGGCCTTCTTGATCGGGGCCTCGATGGAGTTGAGGGCCGCGAAGAGCGAGCGCTTCGGCTCGGCCTCCCAGAACAGGAGCCTCAGCGTGTCGTCGTCGTTGCCGAAGCTCTCGAGCGCCTCCTCGAGCTCGCCGATCTCGTGGAGCGTGGGCAGGTTGGGCCGTCCGCACTGGCGCGCCGCTTGCTCGGTGATGCGGCGCATGCGTCCGACCTTGTCCTGGCGCTTGCGGGCATCGAGCCTCGGGATGGAGCGCTTCGTGACCACGGGGTGGATGGCCGTCACGCCCAGCTCCGTGGAGGCGCGCACGATCCGCTCGAGCTTGTTGCCCTTGGGCAGGGACTGGATGAGATGGATCTCGACGTCCTCCTCCCAGACGATCTTGATCTGCTCGCCCACGTGCACGCGGACAAGGGCGGCTCCGGACTCGAGCACCTCTCCCTTGAAGAACGAGCCCTGGCCGTCCCCGACCAGGATGAGCTCGCCCGCCCTGCAGCGCAGGACCTTTGCCAGGTAATGCGACTTCTCGTCGGTCAGCTCCAGGCTGACGCCCGGCTTGACGACCTTGTCTGCCACGATGAGACGCTTCATGAATCCTCTTCCTTTTTTTACGCGCCTGCAGGCGCCCGATGTAAAGAGGCTACATCGTTGATTGTTCTTCACCCTGGGTCCGCTCGAAGCCCCCCCCGCGTTTACGGCCCATCATGTATCGTCTATATAAGACCCTGCCGTGACGGACACCAGAGTCAAGACGGGCAAGTTACACGATGCCCCGCGCTTTTCAAGCCTCGATCTCGAGGACGTGGCCGGCTGATGAACCTGGATCGCTACTTCGCGCCGGGCGAGGGGCTCCTGTCGCGCTGCGTCGAGCGCTGGGAGCCACGGCCGCAGCAGGTTCGGATGGCCGAGGTGGTGAGCCGGTGCCTCGAGGACGGTGGCACGTGCGCCGTCGAGGCGGCGACGGGGACGGGAAAGACGTTCGCCTATCTCGTGCCAGCACTGGCGCACGCCGGACGGGTGGTCGTGGCAACGGGCACGCGGAACCTCCAGGACCAGATCTACTGGAAGGACCTGCCCCTCCTGCAGGGGGTCGACGGCCTGCAGGCGCCGGCCGTGCTCATGAAGGGCCTCTCGAACTACCTGTGCCTGCGGCGCTACGACAGGATCCGGCGCCGGGCCAGCGAGCCCTCCCTCATCGAGGATCCCCACATGAGGGCGCTGATCGCGTGGGCGTCCACGACCCGCACGGGCGACGTGTCCGAGCTCGAGGGGGTCCCCGAGGGCTACGCCGCGCGGCGGGAGATCGTCAGCGGCGTGGGGCTGCGTCTCGGCGGCGCCTGCCCCTTCTTCGGCGACTGCTTCGTCACCAAGCTGCGCAGGCGCGCCGAGAAGGCCAAGCTCATCGTCACGAACCACCACCTGTTCTTCGCCGATCTGGTCCTCAGGGAGGTGGCCGACGGCGTCCTGCCCGAGTACGACGCCGTGATCTTCGACGAGGCCCACCGCCTCGACGACGTGGCCACCGAGTTCTTCGGCCACAGGACGTCCCTGGCGGACGTGGGAGGCGTCCTGCGGGAGGGCCTCAGGGTCGTCCGGGGCGAGTACGCGCGGGGAGAGGCGCACGCGCGCTCTGGCAGCGGCCGCGAGCCCGTGCTCAGGGCCGGCGAGCGGAGCGCCCGGACGTTCTTCGAGGCGCTCGCCATGCGCCTCGCCCCGATCCTCTACGAGCGCAAGGGCCGGGGGAGCGTGCCGGACGCGCAGCAGCCCCTCCTGCGCGCCTCGATGCAGGAGCCCTTTCTCGACGAACCCCTCACCCGCCTCTACCACGAGCTCGACGACATCCTCGAGCGCGCGGCCTTCACGGTCGCAGCCGCACCAGACGGCGGCGAGCCCGCGGCCATGGCGTCGCGCCGCATCCTGGACGCGAGGGACGAGATGGCGACCGTCCTCGAGCAGCTGCTGCCCGGGTACGTGTTCTGGGCCGAGGTGCACGCGGGCGAGCCGCACCGGACGAGGCTGGGCGCGTCCCCGGTCGACCTGGGCCCGATCTTCCGCGAGCGCGTGTTCGAGCGCATCGGCTCGGTGGTGCTCACGAGCGCCACGCTCTCGCCGGACAGGTCAATGGGCCACATGGCCAGGACGATCGGCTACCCCGCTGCAGACTCCGAGTCGCTGGTCCTGTCCTCACCGTTCGACATCGAGTCGAGCTCGATCCTCTACGTGCCGGACGACCTTCCCGAACCCTCGGACCGGAAGGCCGCGCAGGGGCTCGCCGGGGAGATCCGCCGCCTCGTGGAGCTCACGGGCGGGGGCGCCCTGATCCTGTTCAGCTCCTGGAGGATGATGAAGGAATGCTTCGAGCAGTGCGCCGGCTCCCTCGGGAGCCTCGACGTCTTCATCCAGGGAGAATCACCGAAGCACGAGCTGCTCCTCAGGCTGAAGCGATCCGGAAACGGAGTGCTCTTCGCCACGTCGAGCTTCCGCGAGGGCGTGGACGTGCCCGGCCCCGCCCTCCGGCTCGTCATCGTGGACAAGATCCCGTTCGAGGTGCCGGACGATCCCATCGTCGAGGCCCGGCTCGGCCGCGTGCGGGAGGCGGGAGGCGATCCCTTCAACACCCTCCAGCTCCCGGCAGCAGCGCTCAGCCTCAAGCAGGGCCTCGGAAGGCTGCTGCGCACGAGCACGGACAGGGGGATCCTGGCGATCCTTGATCCGAGGATCTGGACCAGGAGGTACGGACGCCGGGTCCTCACGGCCTTGCCGCCCTGCCCCGTCACGCGATCGTTCTCCGACGTGGAGCGGTTCTGGCAGGGGATCGAAGGCTAGGGTATCATGACCGACCAATGATCCCGCTCAGGGACATCCTGCCCACGAGGAACCGGCCCTACGTCACCTACGCGATCATCGCCCTGAACTGCGCGGTGTGGCTCCTGCAGGTGGCGCAGGGGAAGGGAGGGGACGCGTTCATCTCGACCTGGGGCATGACGCCGGCGCGGTTCTGGGACGAGCCGGGCCTGCAGGTCTTCGCCACGCCCTTCACCTCCATGTTCATGCACGGCGGGTGGATGCACATCATCGGCAACATGTGGTTCCTGTGGATCTTCGGCGACAACGTTGAGGACGCCTTCGGCCGCAGGCGCTTCGTCCTGTTCTACGTCCTCGGAGGCCTGGCCGCGGCGTTCCTGCAGTTCGGGCTCACGATCACGTCCCCCGTCCCCATGGTCGGGGCGAGCGGCGCCATCGCCGCGGTGCTCGCGGCCTACCTGTGCTTCTATCCGCACGCGCGCGTGCAGACACTTCTCTTCTTCTTCATCTTCATCCGGATCGTCGAGATCCCGGCGTTCCTGTTCATCTTCGTGTGGTTCGGATTCCAGCTGCTGTCCGGATGCTCCTCGCTCGCCGCGGCCGTCACGGGAACCGCCTGGTGGGCGCACATCGGTGGGTTCCTCGCGGGCTACCTCATCGCCCGGTGGTGGAAGAAGAGGCTCATGCGACAGGGCAGGAACCTGCCGGGCACGGACGGAGGACTGTTCAGGTTCACGATCAGGAGGCGCGGCGAACGCGTACCGCCGCCGGACGACCTCATGCCTCCGAGGAGCGGGAGAAGCCAATGAACCGTATCGGAAAATGCTGTCTGGCCGCCGTCGCGGCCGCTGCCCTCTTCGCTCCGGCCGGCCACGCCGAGCAGTTCACCATGCACCCCCACTGGAACGGCTCCTCGATCGCGCTGACGCGGCTCGGTGACGACACGGTCGGGCTCCCCGACGGGACGCTGATGCAGCTCACGGACGGGATCCTCATCGGGCTGCACGGCGGCGTGGCCGTCGAGGACGTCCTGCCCCGGCTCGCGGAGATCGGGATCGCGGGACACCGCGAGCTTCCCGGACCTCCGGGCGTCCTGAGGCTCACGGTCGCGGCCGGGGTGGATCCGCTGGCCGCCTCCGAGGAGATCCGCGCGATCGCGGGCGTGCGGTGGAGCCACCCCGACTTCCGGGTCACCCTGCACCCGACGCAGTACATCCCGGACGACACGTTCTTCGACGCGCAGTGGCACCTGCACAACACGGGCCTGTACACGGGGTCGGTGGAGGACGCGGACGTTGACGCGCCAGAGGCCTGGGACATCGTGACCGGAGCCGGCGTGATCATCGCCGTGTTCGACACCGCGATCGACATCTCCCACGAGGACCTCGACTGCGTGGCCGGCTACGACTTCGTCGACGACGATGACGATCCCTCGCCCGAACTGGACGAGCCGGACTACCCGCACGGCACGGCCGCTGCCGGGGTGGCGGCCGCGGTGGGCGACAACGCGCTCGGGGTCGCCGGGACGGCATTCGGGGCGCAGATCATGCCGGTGCGGCTGATCGGCGAGGGGATCGACCTCTCGACGGTGTTCTGGGCGTTCGTCTGGGCCGTGGACAACGGGGCGGACGTCCTGAGCAACTCCTGGAGCCTCAGCGCCAACGACTGCCCCACCGTGCCAGCCTACGGATCGATCTGGAACGCGGTGGAGTACGCCGTGACCGAGGGCCGCGGCGGCCTCGGCACCGCGGTGGTCTTCGGCTCGGGCAACGGGGCGTGCGACATCGCCGACGACGGGGTGGCCGCCAACCCGGACATCGTGGTGGTGGGAGCGAGCCTGGACGACGACACGCTCGCCGCCTACTCCAACTTCGGAGAGTACGTCTCGGTGGTGACCCCCTCGGGACCCGAGTTCGGGGGAGAGCACACGAAGGTGCGCACCACGGATGTCATGGGCCCGGACGGCTACCCCGCCTTCCGCGGCAACGACAACTACACGGGCACCTACTGGGGCACCTCGTCGGCCACGCCGCTCGCCGCGGGCGTCATCGCGCTGATGATCGAGGCCAACCCCAGGATGACCCACGACCAGCTCAAGACCATGCTCGAGGACACGGCGGACAAGATCGATCCCGGGTTCGGCGCGTACGACTCCGACGGTGTGAGCTACTACTACGGCCACGGGCGCGTGAACGCGCACGCCGCGGTCACGGCCGCGTACAACCGCGCGCCCCTGCAGCCGACGCTCCTCGAGCCGCTGGGCGAGGTGGATTACACGGGGGCCACCACGTTCGACTTCACGGGCACGGACCCGGACGGCGACGACCTCGCGTTCAACCTGTACCTCTACGATACGGGCTCCACGGATCTGCTCGCCACGCGCGAGGGCGTCCTGCCTCCCGTCGAGATCGACGTCCCGCCCGGAGAGGGCTACACGTGGCAGGTGGCCGGCGTGGACCTCTGGGGCGAGGGCCCTTACTCCGAGGTGGGCACCTTCACCGTGCTGGGCGGGGAGGAGGAGGAGGTCGAGGAGGCCGACGAGGCGCCCGACGAGGCCTTCCCGAGCCGGACCCCCCGTCAGGATCCCCGGGCTGCGGCTGCTCGCTCGTCGGCTGAGGGCCAGGCGCACGGGTCGGCCACGGTCCGGGCCACGATCCGGTAGGCATCCCGGAACGGCACGCCCCGCAGGACGAGGTCGTTGACCCGCTCCGTGGCGAACATCTCGTCGGTCAGCGCCGCGCGGCAGCGACCCTCGTCGAACCGGAGCTCGGCGAGAACGATGCACATGACCTCGATGCAGGAGCGCGTGGTCTCGATGCCGGCGAACAGGGGCTCCTTCGTGAGCTGGACGTCGCGGTTGTAGCCGGACATGAGGTTGGAGCACAGGCTCCGCGTCTTGATCTCCTCGGCGAGGACGAGGTGGTACCTCGCCCTGACCAGCTCCAGCACGTCCGGGTTCCTCTTCTGGGGCATGATCGAGCTGCCCGTGGTCAGCTCCGGCGGCAGCGACGCGAACCCGAACTCGCTCGTCATGAACAGCAGCAGATCCGTGGCCAGCCTGTTGAGGTCGAACATGATCTGGCTGCAGGCGCCCAGCACGACGGCCTCGAACTTGCCCCTGCTGAGCTGTGCGTACATGGGATTGTGCATCACACGCCCGAAGTCGAGCTCGCGGGCGGTCGCGGACCTGTTGACCTGCAGGAGGGGCACGCCGAAGCCCGCCGCCGTTCCGAGTGGAGACTGATCGACGAGGTGCAGCGCCGCGTCCAGCTGACGCTGGTCGTCGATCGCCGCAGCAGCGAAGGCGCCGATCCAGGTCCCGACCGTGGTCGGCATGGCCTTCTGCATGTGCGTGTAGCCCGGCAGGGGAAGGGACCCCCACCGCGCCACGAGGTCGTCGAGCGCGTCGCTGTACCCGACGACGAGCTGCTTGATCCCGGCAAGCTCGTGCTTCTCGTAGAGCCGGAGCGCCGTGAGGACCTGGTCGTTTCTCGAGCGCGCCGCGTGGATCTTTCGGCCCGTCTCGCCCAGCTTGCCGCTCAGGTGCCTCTCGATGGCCGTGTGGCAGTCCTCGTCCTCCAGACGGATCTCGAACTCCCCCCTCTCGTCCATCTCGGCGATCTCGGCCAGGCTCAGCTCGAGCCGCTCGAGCTCCTCGTCGTCGATGATGCCCATCGTGTTGAGCATCCTGGCATGGGCCGCGGAGGCCTGGCAGTCGTAGGCGACGAGCCTGTGGTCGAGCAGGTGGTCGTTGCCCACGGTGAAGCGCTCGACCACGGGGTGGAGGGACTCCCCCCTGTCCCAGAGCTTCATCTCACGACTCCTTCGACGCCCTGGCGCCGGTGATCGCGTTGTGGGCCATCAGCCGGATCGCGTGGATCCTGATGAACCCCTCGGAGTCCGTCTGGTCGAAGCCTCCCTCCACGTCCATGCTGGCCAGCTTCTGGTCGTAGAGCGAGCTCGGGCTCTCGCGCCCCGTGACGTAGACGCCTCCCTTGTAGAGCTTCAGGTGCACCGTGCCGTCGATGAGCTCCTGGCTCTTGTCGACGGCCGACATCAGGAACTCCATCTCGGGGCTGAACCAGAAGCCGTAGTAGATGAGCTCGGAGAGCTTCTCGGTGAGCATGTTGCGCAGCCTCATCACCTCCCGGTCCATGGCGATGCCCTCGATGTCCATGTGCGCGGCGTGCAGGATCGTCCCTCCCGGCGTCTCGTAGATCCCCCGGGACTTGACGCCCACGAACCTGTTCTCGACCATGTCGAGCCGGCCGATGCCGTTCGCGCTGCCCAGCGTGTTGAGGTAGGTGAACAGCTCGAGCGGAGTCTCGTGCACGGTGCCGTCGTCCGTGTTGTGAACGCGCACGGGCACGCCGTCCTTGAAGGTGATCGAGATGCGCGTGGGGCTGTCCGGAGCGTCCTCCGGCGAGACCGTCCTCGAGTAGACGTGCTCCGGGGCCTCGTAGTCGGGCGCCTCGAGGGAACCGGCCTCGTGACTGATGTGCAGGAGGTTGTCGTCCTCGCTGTAGGGCTTCGCGGCCGTGGCCGTCACGTCGATCCCGTGCTCCTTCGCATAGGCCAGAAGATCGGAGCGGCCCTTGAACTGCTCGAGGAACTCCCGGCACTTCCAGGGCGCGATCACCTTGATGCCGGGATCGAGAGCGTAGTAGCACAGCTCGAACCGGACCTGATCGTTGCCCTTTCCCGTCGCGCCGTGCGCCACGCATCCGGCCCCGGTCTCGTGGGCGATCTCGATCTGCTTCTTCGCGATCAGGGGCCTCGCCACGGCCGTGCCCAGCAGGTAGCGCCCCTCGTACAGCGCGTTTGCCTTGAACATCGGAAAGACGTACTGCGTGACCAGCTCCTCCTTGAGATCCTCCACGCGCACATCGCTGGCGCCGATGCGCAGGGCCTTGCGCCTCGCGGCATCGAAGTCCTCCTGCTGGCCCACGTCGGCGATGTACGCGACGACCTCATGGCCCCGCTCGAGGAGCCACTTCAGGATGACCGACGTGTCCAGGCCGCCGCTGTAGGCAAGGATGACCTTCCCGTCTTGCAGTGCACTCGTCATGAGCTCTCTCCTCCTTCCCGGATTCCCGGAGAACATACCGCCCCTGATGTGAGTTGAAAAATGAATAATTATGAGTTATTGATGACTGGAAATGAGTTTACTGAATCCAGGAGTCGAGGCGTTCATGTCCGTGGTCCGGCAGGGGACGGTCCACGGAGCCGCCCGGGAGATCGGGCTGTCGCAGACGGGCGTCACGCAGAGGATCCGCGCCCTGGAGCGCTCCCTCGGAGCCACGCTGTTCACACGGTCCCGCAAGGGGATGAGGCTGACGACCGAGGGGGAGGGGCTCTACCGCCACTGCCAGCGCGTCAGGGACATGGAGGGCGAGGTCCTCTCGCTCATGCAGGCCGGGAGCGACCAGGCGGCGGTGAGGCTCCACATCACAGGCCCCTCGAGCATGATGCGTGCGAGGATCATCCCGAGCGCGACGCGGATCCTCGAGAGCTTTCCCGGCGTGGTCTTCACCTTCGACCTGGACGATGACGAGAGCGGGCTCGTGCACCTCAAGTCGGGACGCTCCCAGCTCGCCGTCCTGCCGGCGCACGAAGTGGTCGACGAGATCGACTCGAAGCTGCTCAGGCCGGCACGCTACATCCTGGTGGGGCCTCCGGCCTGGAAGGGGCGGGCCGTGCGCGAGGTCGTGCGGAGCGAGAGGATCATCGACTTCAACGAGAAGGACGACGCCACCTTAATGTACCTGCGCAGGCACAGGCTTCATACGCCTTCCCACAGGCAGAGGCACTTCGCCAGCAACACCGACGCGCTCGCCATGATGGTCTCCAGCGGACTCGGGTACTCCGTCCTGTCGAAGGACTTCGCCGCACCCTTCCTCGAGCAGCGGCAGATGGTCGAGCTCC
>JAFDER010000236.1 GCA_019310245.1 Deltaproteobacteria bacterium | reverse complement strand
CGAGCGGCCACGATCTCGAGCGCCGCGTCCAGGTCGAGGACCCCGGCGGCCACGAGCGCCGCGTACTCGCCCAGCGAGTGGCCCACCACCATGTCCGGCTCGATCCCGGCCTCGGCGAGCACGCCCATGAGCGCGGCGTCCACCGTGAGCATCGCCGGCTGCGTGACCTCGGTCTGCTTCAGCCGCTCGTCGAGCTTCGCCTTCTTCTCCTTGTCGCTGGCATCGCCGTAGACGATGTCCGTGATGGAATGGCCGAGGATCGGGCTCATCACCGCATCGGCCTTGTCGAACGCGGCCCGGAACGTCGGGTAGCGGTCGTAGAGGTCCTTGAGCATCCCGACCGACTGGGATCCCTGGCCCGGGAACAGGTAGGCGACCTTCATGGCCGTGCCCGTTCCCACGTGCACGCCCTGCTTCTCGAAGAGCTTCATGCGGGAGGGATCGAAGCCGTCCTTCATGCCCTCGACGAGCTTCGCGGACTTCGCCTCGATCTCCTCGTCGGACTTGATCGCCATGGCGAGCCGGCACGGCCTCGCGCAGAACGAGCGGACCTCCTCGAGGTCGTTCAGCCTTGCGGGCCGCTCGCCGGCGCGGAGCCTGTCGAGGAGATCGTCGGGGGTCTCGGCCCACATGAAGGCCACCCTCTCGAGAATGTCGTTGATCACGCTCGCTTCGCTCGTCATCGTCTTCTTCTCCTCGCCCGCGTCCCCGCTGCTCCTGGATGCGCTCGATGCGGGGATGGTCGTCGCCTTGTCCCAGAACTCGTCGCCGGGTGCTTCCTGCATGACCACGTGGAAGTTGGTCCCTCCGAAGCCGAAGGCGGAGATGCCGGCGCGGCGCGGACGCGCGCCGTTCTTCCACTCGTCCGCGGAGGTCTGCACGCGGACGGCCATCCTGTCGAAGGGGATGGCCGGGTTGGGCGTCTCGTAGTTCACGGACGGGGGCAGGATCTTGTGGTGCAGGGCCATCGTCATCTTGAGAACCGCGGCCGCCCCTGCAGCGCTCTTGAGGTGCCCGAACTGGCTCTTGACCGAGCCGAGGGCGATGCGGCCCGTGCCGATCGTCTGCACGTCGAAGAAGTCGGAGAGCGCCTCGGCCTCCATGGGGTCGCCCACCTTCGTCGCTGTACCGTGCGCCTCGATGGCGTCGATCTCGTCGGGCCGGATGCCCGAGTCCTCGTAGGCCCGCCTGAGCGCCCGGAGCTGCCCGGTCTTGTTCGGGGCGGCAATCCCCTTGCCCTTGCCGTCGCTCGAGCTCCCGATCCCGAGCACCATCGAGAGGATGTTGTCACCGTCGTTCACCGCGTCCACGAGCCTCTTGAGCACGAACACGGCACAACCCTCGCCCATCACGAACCCGCTCGCACGGGCGTCGAAGGGATAGCTCCCGGTGGCGCTCAGCGCGCCGATCTTGCAGAACTTGACGTACATGGGCGGGCTCATGGACCTGTCCACGCCGCCCGTCACGACCATGTCGTACTCGCCCCTGCGCAGGCCGTTGATGGACGTGTTCAGGGCCGCCAGGCTCGATGCGCAGGCGGCGTCCACGGTGTAGTTCGCGCCGCCCAGGTTGAAGGAGTTGGCCACGCGGCCGGAGATCACGTTGCTCAGCTCGCCGGGCATCGTGTCCTCCGTCACCGCGGGAAGCCTCTCGGCGATCCGGGCCCTGAGGCCCTCGATGATGGACTTCTTCGTGGCTGCCGGGAGATCGAGGAAGTGAGGCTCCATCTCGAGAGCGGTGACCACCTCGGGGAGCATCACGCGCATGGACGTGGCGTAATGGAGCTCTCCGGCCATGGAGTTACCGAGGATCACGCCCGTGCGCTCGCGGTCGAAGTCCCGGTCGATGTAGCCGGCGTTCTCGAGCGCCTCGCCCGCGGCGGCCATGGCCCACAGCTGGACCAAGTCCATGGCCTGCACGGTGCGCGGCGGGATGCGGAAGTGCTTGAAGTCGAAGTCGAACCCCTCGACGAAGGAGCCGAGCTTGGAGTACGTCTTGTCGGGCACGCTCGGATCGGGATCGTAGTACGAGTCCACGCACCACCTGTCCTCGGGCACCTCCCTGATGAGGTACCGGCCCTCGCGCACGTTGTCCCAGAACGAGGCCACGTCCGGAGACGAGGGCATGATGGCCCCCGCTCCGATCACCGCGATGGCGTCTCGCGCCGTGACGGTCGGAGTCACCTTCGTGTTCTCGTCGATCCTCTTCATGCTCCACCTTCTTCCCGTCTGCGGGAATTTTTTCCCCTCGACCTTCCCTCAGCCCTCGGTGATCCTGCTTGCAATCAGGTCCATGTCCGCCTCGGCCCCCTCGCCCGCCATGAAGAAGCGGTCCGGCGCGACGAACGCGCGGACCGCCTCCAGGGCGTCGCCCCCGAGCCTTCCGGTGCCTGCGGTGCAGTAGGACGCCCTCGAGACCACGTCCCAGCCCACACGGCGGGCCCACGTGCGCGCGAGCGCACCCGCGGCCTCCGCGTCGATCACGAACAGCAGCCCCTCTTCCTTTCCCCCGTTCGACCGGATCTGCGAGGCCCGGCGTGCAAGGCACGCCGCCGTCTCCACGCCGGCCATCATGTCGCCGAGCAGGAAGAGCACGTACTGCTTGCGCGTCAGCTTGTGCTCGCGTGCCGTGCGCAGGACCTGGTTCAGGGCGCGGGACGCATGGGCCACCATGCCGCCGCCGCAGCCCGGGTCGGACTCGCTCAGGGCGTCCATCGAGACCGCGAGATCGTCGTAGTAAGAGAAGCGCGACTGGATGGACGCGCGCCAGCGGTCCATCGCTATCGTGTTGCGCATGATCTCGCTCGTGCCCTCGTAAAGGGTCGTGATGCGCACGTCGCGCCGGATCTTCTCGACGTGGTACTCGCGGATGTAGCCGTAGCCGCCGTGGGCCTGGATCGCCGCGTCCGCCGCAGCGTTGCCCGCCTCCGTGGCCGTGAGCTTGGCGATGGCGCCCTCCGTGCCGAGCCCCTCGTCGCCCTCGTCGAGCCGGCCGGCAACGTACTCGATGTACGTGCGCGAGGCCTCGAGAGCCACGGCGTGGGGAACGAGCAGGCTGTGCGTGAAGCCCTGCTTGGCGGCGAGCGCCGAGCCGTACTGGATCCGCTCCTTGGAATAGTCCCTCGCGATCCGGAGCGCCTCGGCGCCGGCTCCCAGGCCGAACGCGGCGACCATGACGCGCGTGTAGCCGAAGACCTGCTGCGCGTGGATGAGACCCTGCCCCTCCACGCCTCCGATGAGGTTATCGGCCGGGACGTGCACGTCCTCGAGCACGACCTGCGTCGTGTTCGACGCGCGGATGCCCAGCTTCTCCTCGCTGCGGCCGGCGCTCAGGCCCTCGGTGCCCCTCTCCACGACGAAGAAGGACGGACCGTCCTCGGTCTTGGCCAGGATCGTGTAGATGGTCGCCACGCCGCCGTTGGTGATGAACTGCTTCGTGCCGTCGAGCACGTAGCCCGTGACGTTTCCGTCGTCGTCCGTCACCCGCCTCGCGGTCGTCTTGATGGCCGAGACCTCGGAGCCTGCGGCGGGCTCGGTCACGCCGTACGCGACGACGAGGCCCTCCTCGGCGATTCGCGTCATCCACTTCTGCTTCTGCTCGTCGGTTCCCCCGACCCGGAGCGGGTCGGTCCCCAGGGAGATGGCGAAGAAGGCCGTCGCGATCCCCAGGTCGGCCTCGGCCAGCGCGAGGCTCACGCGGTAGACGTCGTACGCGCCGCCGCCCAGCCCGCCGTACTCCTCGGGAAGGAAGACGAGGTGCAGCCCCAGCTCCTCGCCCATCATCTCGTTGACGAGGTCCTCGGGGTACTCGTCGCGCTCGTCGAGCTCGAGACAGCGCTCGCGCGTCAGCTCGCGGGACGTGAAGTCCTTGAAGGTCTGGAGGACGACCTGTAGTGTCTCTCTATCCATTAGGATCGTATCCTCTTGGCGTGCCGGATTTCGCAATCCGGGTGCCACCTGGGGAAAACGCTCCAACCACTGCAATTACTGGGGGAAAAGCCGGTATTCAGTGAACAGTGGTTCCGCTGTCCTGTGTACGGCGTTGTGCATGATCATTGCCCCGGAGCGACCGAACTCCATTCATTACGGCAGGTTACGGAAAATGCCCCCCTGACGACCCGATGGGGCACCGCGTACGATCCTTCGCAGATACCGGGAGAATTGGTCAGACCTTCCGTCCTCCGGAACCAGAAAGCGCCCGCTCGACGGGCTCTACCCGTGCGTGAATCAAAGGAATTCCTCGACAGCCCTGTTCCTATGTCGTTGCAAGCACACGGACCTTGTACTAGTCTACCTGCACCGAACATGAGGCCAAATCCGTACTTTCGAAAGGAAACACGACGAAATGGATAAGCTTGCCATGTACCTGCTCGAGCACATACAGCTGGACTTCAGCGGAATCGACCTCGAAACGATCCAGAAAGCCCTGCGCGAGGACCGCAGCCCCCTTTCCACGCAGCTGATGACCAAGCTCATCGAGGAGAAGGGAGAGGACGAGCTGCTGCTCGTGCTCGCCGACTGCCTCAAGGAGTTCATCCACCAGGGCATCGACAGCGAGACGGTCAAGAAGCAGCTGACACTGTACGCCGAGGCATGAGACCCGAGAGGAACCTTCTTTTCACCGCGCTGATCGCGGCCGCCCTGCCGGCCTGTCTCTACCTCCCTGAACAGTCCGTCGAGAACAAGGGCCGGGAGCCCCTGCTCGTGACGTCCATCAACGTCGAGGAGGGCGAGACCGGTCTGCCGAGGAACGTGAGCATCGAGGTCACGTTCAACCAGCCCCTCGACCCCGCCAGCCTCTCCGAGGCAGACATGAGCCTCACGTCCGGCGCGCTCTCGAGCGCGGCCAACATCCGCTACGACGCCCTCAGTCGCACGCTGATCTACGACCCGCGCTACGACCTGCGCGAGGATCTCTGGTACACGTTCGCCATCGAGACGTTCCCCCTGTCCATCATGGGCACCGTGTACGGCGGAGATCCCGTTCAGGTGCGCTTCCGGACGGGCACGGACACGTCGCCCGTGTCTCCGCGGCCCGGGGTGGCGTTCGAGGACGACGTCTGGCCCATCCTGTCGGGCTGCTCCTGCCACGACGTCGAGACCCGCTTCATGGACTACGTGATCGTCTACGACGCGCCGGAGGAGTTTCTCGAGCGGTCCGTGTCCACGCCCTCCAGGGAGTGGAACGACTGGCTGGTCGTGGATCCGGGGCACCACGAGTCGTCGTACATCCTCTACAAGCTCCTCGGCGACGACCGTCTGGGCATGCCCACGATCATGGGCGAGGTCATGCCGCCCGGCGCGCCCCTGCCCATGCAGGACCTCGAGACGATCCGCGACTGGATCGAGCAGGGCGCGGGACCCTAGTTCAAAACCGGCCCGAGACGTGCTAATGGAGCTTTCATGGCAGATCTGACAACCACCTACATGGGCCTCTCGCTCGAGAACGCGCTCATCGCCGCCAGCTCCAGCCTGACCAAGACGGTCGAGGGCGTCAGGGAGTTCGAGGAGGCCGGGGCGGCCGCGGTCGTGCTCAAGAGCCTGTTCGAGGAGCAGGTGCGCATCGACATGCGCGAGTCCACGGAGGCCATCCAGGAGAGCGTGCACCCCGAGGCCATCGCGTACCTCAGGAGCGACGTGGCGGGCCGCTTCGGCACGATCCACTACCT
>JAFDER010000030.1 GCA_019310245.1 Deltaproteobacteria bacterium | reverse complement strand
TCGGCCAGTCCATCAAGGCCGGCGAGCTTCCGCTGCCCGAGGGCGTGAAGGTTCTGCTCGAGGCCGACCAGGCCGTTCTCGCGGTGACCGCTCCGGAGGCCGAGGAGGAGGTCGCGGTCGAGGAGGAGGAGGAAGGCGTCGAGGGCGAGGAGAAGGAAGGCGAGGAGAAGGAAGGCGAGGAGAAGGAAGGCGAGGAGAAGGAAGGCGAGAAGAAGAAGGACGAGAAGAAGCCGGGCGAGAAGAAGAAGGACGAGAAGAAGAAGGTGTAGGACCCTCCACGATCCCCGATGTCCGCCTCACCCACCCACACCTGGCTCATCGCAGGGCTGGGCAACCCCGAAGAGAGATACGACGCCACCTTCCACAACCTGGGATTCCGGGTCGCCGACCTGCTGTCCGACCGGCAGGGAGGCGGACGCTGGGAGTCGCTGTTCCGCGGACGCCTGCGCAAGGTGAGGCTCGAGGGGACGAGGGCCGTCCTGCTCAAGCCCATGACCTACATGAACCTGTCCGGCGAGTCGGTGAGGCCGGCTGCGGACAAGCTCGGCGTGCCGCTCGAGCGCATCGTGGTGGTGCACGACGACCTGGACCTGGAACCCGGCGACGTGAGGGTGAAGGTGGGCGGAGGCGCGGGAGGCCACCGCGGCCTCGCCTCCTGCATCCAGCACCTGGCCTCGCCGGAGTTCATCCGCGTGCGCATCGGCATCGGCCGGCACGAGCACGTGCCCGCGGACAGGTGGGTTCTCACGCGCATCCCCGCCGACCAGGGGCAGACCTTCGACGAGGCGGTCGAGCGCGCCGCGGACGCGGTGGAGATGATCCTGTCGAGGGGTCCCGCCCTCACGATGAACGAGACGAACCGGCGGGAAGCTGAATCAGATTGAGCCGGTCACGGCGGCGGGCTCCGAGGCGATGGGCTCGGCCGTGGGAGCGGGAAGCACGGCGGGGCGCTTGGGATCGGGCCTGGAATCGAGCGTCTGTGGAACGCCCTTGTGCGGCCCGCCGAACGAGAACCCCAGCGTGATGGCGAGAAGGTGAGTGGCCGTGGTGTAGGTCCCGTTGGCCAGCCCGTTGCGCTGGCCGGGGTCCTCCGCGCCCACGTCGTTGTCCTTCACGCCGCGCCAGTAGGCGAACATGTAGCCCAGGTCCACCTTGAAGTACTTGGGGGCGCGGTAGCCGAACCCGGCCGTGAGCAGGAGGCGGTCGCCGTCCGGCAGCATGGCGTCGTAGTAGTCCGGGTGAGTGGGATCGGAGACGTAGGCGGCTCCGAGCCGCACGGCGATGGCTTCGATGGGCCGGTACTCGGTCCCGAACGACGCCTGGATCGCGGTCGACCACTTCTTGGGGTAGACCGCCTCCTCGTTGAGGACGCCGGCGCAGGACCCGTCCTCCGAGCACTCGAAGTGGACCTTGAGCTCGTCGTAGCTCTCCCATAGCTCCACGTAGAGATCCGCGGCGAACGTCCACTTCCTCAGGCCGTGGAAGGCCAGGCCGAAGTTCATGTTCCACGGAAGCTCGATGTCCGTGCTCCCGGGCGTGCTCTCCGGGAAGATCCCGAGGGCGCGCATCGTGTCGGCCCAGGGCTCGGCGGGCGCCGTGAACGAGGCCGTTCCGGCGAAGTGCAGCGGCACGTTGGAGCGCACCGAGGCGCCGAACGAGACCCACGGTTTCCAGGCGGCGAACAGCGCGAAGCCGTAGCCGCCGCTGTTCCCGTCGCCCTCCATCGTCATCTCGGCCTCGCACCCGGGGCAGGTCGCCTCGGGGAAGAAGGGAGCGGAATCCACCTTCTGCTTGATGAGCGCCACGCCATGCACGTAGTAGCCCGTGAGCGCGAAGCTCAGGGACACGTCGTCGCTCATGTGGGCGAGCCGCGCGAAGTCCACGGCCACGGACGGCTGGACGAAGAACGTCTTGAGGTCCGTCTGGTACGCCGTGTACCTGCCGTCCCAGCCCTCGGGCCAGAAGGTGCCCAGCCCGAACGGGTTGTTCAGGCTGATGCCCGCGGCGAGCCAATTGGTGATCCTCGCCGTGAAGTAGACGTGCAAGGGAGTGAAAACCTTGAACTCGCCCTTGGTGGACAGGCCGCAGCTGTCGCTCGGGTCCGGGGAATCGGTCGGGCACGTGGTCATCGAGGGGTCGTAGGTGATGGACGGGAAGATGAGCGTGTCGCCGAGGCTGATCTGGAAGCCCTCGAGCTGTGTGATCGCCGCCGGGTTGAAGAACAGCGAGCTCGGATCGTCCCACAGGGCCGTCCGGGCGTTCGCCATGCCGGTGGCGAGCGCGGAGTGCTCCTTGATCATGAACCCGCCCGCGCGGGCCTCGCCGGCGGCCCCGAGGGCCGCCAGCACGAGGCAGGCGATGAGTGCAGCGCGGCGCATGGGTCTAGTCGCTCGCGAGCATCATGAAGTAGCAGAAGCCGGCCTTCGTGGCCGCCTGGTGCTCGCCGAACGTGTACCCGGTCGCCTCGGCCGTGAAGCTCGAGAGCACAACGGAGCTGTTGAACACGAACACGCCGTTGGCCGACGTGTCGTCGTCCGTCTCGAGGGCGGAGAAGTCGGCCACGGGGTAGCTCACCGGAGCCGGGTCGCCCGCGGCGGTCAGGACGGCCGCGCCGTCGATGGGCGTGCCGGCCGCGCTGTCGACGACAAGGCCCATGGCCAGGCCGTCCGCCGTGGTGTCGAGGTCCGTGATGAGCGCCTCGAGGCCGCCGATCAGCGTGTTCGCGACCGCGAACGGGGCGGCGGTGCCGATGTCGACCTTGTCCGACCCGTCGGCCTCCACGAACGCGGCCACGCCCGTGCCCGTGGGGAAGTAGTCATCGTCCGTCCCGTCGGGATCGTCGTCGATGAGCAGGACGAGGCCGAGCGTGACCGTGCCCACGTCGAGGCACTCGAACATGAACACGCCGCCCGTGCCCGAGATGGTCGTATCGATGGGCGTCGGTTCTCCCGGCAGCAGCGCGTCGAGAGGCGAGATGGCGGCCACCATCAGGCCCTCCACGTTGCCGCCCGGCACGAGGGACTGCACTGCGCCCATGACGTTGATGTAGATGTGGGTCGCGTCGTCGGGCGGGCAGCCGTCCTCCTCGACCATGTCCTCGATCGCCTCCTCGACCACATCCTGCTCTTCCGTCACGTCCGTGGTCCCGTCGGGATCTCCGTTGTCGTCGTCGTCTCCGCATCCCGCATAGAGCGCGATCGCGAAGCAGCATGCCAGTACGTTCTTGAGAGTCTTCATGGTTCCTTGCCTCCTCAAAAAATTGCTTGCATCACATAAAGCCAGACCACGGCGCGGTCAAATCCAGCCCAGGTCCCGGCTCACTTCGGCGCACAACTTAGCAGATCAACGGCAAAAGTAAAGAATTCTTCGTTCATCCTGCCGACCCTACAAAATGAATTGCACCGCGCCGGTGTCCTACCTATATATAAATATGAATTACGTGCGTGTGAGTTGTTGAAAACATGGAAGATCCCGGCGAAACACGTCAACTTCTCGTGCCCGGTCCGTGGCTGGTTCCTGCCTCCGCCAGCGCACGGGGCCCAGCGTCGGGGCGATTGACCGGCCCGTGATAAACCCATAGCTTCGGATCCATGCCAAGAGCAATCGTGACCTACGCGCGCGGCTGGCAGGCCCTCTCGGTCGTGCGCAGCCTGGGCAAGCAGGGAATCGAGGTCATCTGCGCCGAGGAGGCGCCCTTCGCGCCCTGCTTCTTCTCGAGGTACTGCACGGACCACTTCCAGTACCCCTCGTTCGCGGACGACCCCGACGCCTTCCTCGACTGCATCGTGCAGAAGGTGGAGGAGTACAGGCCGGACGACGACGAGTACGTCCTCATGCCGATCCACAGGGAGACCTGGCTGTTCGCCGAGCACCGCGAGAGGCTCGAGCCGCACGTGCGCATGGCCGTGACGAGCCACGAGAACATGAAGCGGACCCACGACAAGGGATCGCTCGCCACGCTGGCGCAGGAGCTGGGCCTGCCCATCCCGCCGACGATCCAGCCCCGGAGCATGGACGAGCTCTACAGGAGCGCCCCGGACATCGGGCTCCCCGCCTTCGTCAAGGTCCGCGAGGGCGCCTCGGGCGTGGGCATCAAGAGGGTCAAGACCCGCGAGGAGCTCGTATCGGTCTTCAAGAAGTTCGTCGACGGCTACGAGCTCGAGCCGGAGCAGTACCCCCTGGTCCAGGAAGGCGTGCCGGGCACGGACCACTGCACCACGGTGCTCTTCGACAGGGGTCGGTGCGTGGCGAAGATGACCTACCGCAACGTGAGGCAGTTCCCGCGCGAGACCGGGGCCAGCGCCCTGCGCGAGACCGTGGACGCGCCCCGGGCCGAGGAGGCGGCCGTCAAGCTCCTCTCCCACCTCGACTGGCACGGGATCGCGGAGGTGGACTTCAGGATCGAGGAGGACGGCACGTCCCACCTCATCGAGGTCAACCCCCGGTTCTTCGGCGGCCTGCCGCAGTGCATCGCCTCGAACGTGGACTACCCGCACATGCTCTTCCGCATCGCATGCGGCGAGGAGATCACTCAGACGCCCGAGGTGCGCACCGGCGTCAGGACGGAGACGCCGATCATCAGCCTGCTCGCCACGATCGACGACATCGCGCACGACGAGGAGAGGCTGGAGAAGCTCAGGACCCTGAAGAGAGAGCTGAAGGCGCCCCTGAAGGAGGACCTCGAGGACGTGGATCCCGGGCGCATCATGGACGCGTTCAAGGACGCGGCGGATCCGCGGGACATCAAGGCGTACCTGCAGGGCCAGTTCGAGAAGAACATCGGGGCCATCGACGACATCATCCAGAAGGACGACCCTCTGCCCGCGCTCGGCTTCCTCTACCCCTTCGCCCTCATGCTCAAGCACGGGAAGGTGTCCATGGGCATCCTCACCTCGGAAGCCGAGCTCACCGAGGAGAAGCCGCGCCGCTCGTTCAGGAACATGATCCGGGCGCCCTCGTGGCGCGCCGTGGCGCTGGCCGTGGTCCTGTTCGCACTGGCGACGTTCATGTCGAGCTGGGACGTGACAGCGGGAAACGTGGGGCTGGTGCTCGACTGGCCCAAGCAGCTGATGGATCACCTTCTGGGCGCGGCCACGGACACATCGACGCTGCTCGGCGCCTTCAAGCACACGGCCACCAACGCCCTGACCTTCCTGTTCCTGTACCTGGTGTCCGCGCTCCTCCTCAGGGAGCGGAAGAAGGAACCGGACTAGGAGCTGGCTGCTGCGCTCGGTACGCCGCGGCCGCATCCACGAACGCCTCGAAGATCGAGAGCGCGGCATCGTCCTGAGCGACGCGCAGGTCCGGGTGCCACTGGATGCCGAGGATGAAGCGGCCGTCGTCCGCCTCCACGGCCTCGATCACGCCGTCCGCGGCCCGGGCCGAGACCCTGAGCCCCTTGCCCAGCGTCTCGACCGCGTTGCCGTGGAAGCTGTTCACCTTCCTGGCGTCCTGGCCCAGGATCGCGTGAAGGAGGGTGGCGGGCACGATGCTGACGGAGTGCGCGGAGAAGCTGTCGAGGGAGACGAAGTGCGTGGAGGCCAGATCCTCGTCGAGCCGGATGACCCTGAGCGTGCCTCCCAGCGCCACGTTCAGGATCTGGGCGCCGCGGCAGATCCCGAGGATCGGCATTCCGCGGTCGAGCGCGCCCTCGATGAGGGCGAGCTCGAGCTCGTCGCGCGCCGGGTTGACGAGCAGGGTGCCCTGCGGGTCGCCTCCGAACAGGTCCGGGTCCACGTCGCCGCCTCCCGTGAGGTAGAGCCCGTCGATCCCGTCGAGAAAGAGCGAGGCGTCCACCTCGTCCCCTGCGCGCACGCCTCGCGGCCGCCCTCCTGCGAGCACCACGGCCGTCTCGTAGGTCGCGGAGGTCATGCCCAGCTGGTTGAAGACGGTCGAGTCCGCGCTCATGCCAATGACGGGCGCATCCGCAGGCGCGGAGCAGGAGACCCACATGCGGAAGCCTGCGAACGGCAGGCAGACCGCCAGCACGAGGGCCAACGCAACGATGACGACGATCCTCTTCGCCCGGGGCTTCATGTCATGCGCGAGGATATCACGATCGCGGCGGCGATGACGCTGGCATCCGCGGCCAGGTGAGAGAAGGCGGGGACGGCGAGCCCGCCGCACCGCCGGGAGAGCCTGCGCCAGAGCCAGGCCGGGGCGAGGAGGCAGACGAAGGAGAACAGGACCCAGGGCCAGTCCACGAACAGGACGAGGACCACGGCGTGGTACCCGGCGAAGAGCGCGTCGACGGGAGCGGGATGCCGGGAGGCCGGGGCGAGCCAGCCGCGCCAGTAGAGCTCCTCGAGGAACGGGTTCACGAGCACGTAGTAGGCGGCGAACGCCCACCATGAGGCGCCCTGCAACCCGAGGGAGGCGAGCCGGACGCCGAGAGGGCCCACGGGCGCGCCGGCGAGCGGCCACAGCACGAGGATGACGGGCCCCGCGGCGGCGCACAATGCGGTGCACGCCGCACCTTCCTTCCAGGCCCAGCCCCTCGCGAGATGGACGGCCCCCGGCCATCCCCCGCCTGCCCACAAGAGCAGGCACATGCCGGCGTGGTACCCCAGGATGGCCGCCCAGCCGCTGTGCAGCAGGTGCAACCCGATCCCCACCGTCAGGTACGGGACGAGCGGCGCGGCCGCCCGGACGATCTCCCGGGAAGCCGTCAGGACTTCTTCTTCTTCTTCTTCGGCCCGTCCTGCTTCTTCCCGGACGTGCCCTCGGCAGGCTCGCGCTTCTTGGCGAGGAAGAAGGAGTCGATGAGGATGAGGACGAGGCCCACCGTGATGCCCACGTCGGCGATGTTGAAGGTGGGCCACCTGTACTTCTCGCGCAGGTGCCACTCGATGAAGTCCACCACGTAGCCCACGGAGACGCGGTCGATGACGTTGCCGATGGCGCCGCCCAGGATGAGGGAGAAGGCCACCATGAGGATCTTCTCCTTCGGACCGATGCGCACGAAGAGATAGAGCAGGAAGATGGTGGCGAGCAGGCTCGTGGCATAGAAGAAAGGCCTGCGGTACTTCTCGTTCTGAGTGGAGAGGAAGCCGAACGCGCCGCCGCAGTTCTCCACGTAGCGCAGGTGGAAGAAACCGTCGACCACGGTGACGGCGGGCTTTGAGCGGAACCGCGTGCGCTCCTCGAGCTTGCCATCGGGGTCGCAGGGCGGGGAATAGAGCCCCTGTCGCGGCTCCGCGAGGCTCTTCTTGACGGCCACCTTCGTGACCTGGTCGCCGATGACCACGATCCCGGCAAGGGCCACGAGCCAGATCCACTTGGCTTTCTTGAACTCCATCATCCGGCCTCGTCCTGCTTGACCACGGATGCGCAGCGAGCGCACAGGGTCGGGTGATCTCCATCCGTGCCGACGTCTTGGCAGTACTTCCAGCACCGTTCGCAGCGGGTGCCGTCCGAGCGGCCGACCTCGACCGCGAACCCCTCGCCGCCCTCGCGTAGATCGACCTCGGAGACGATGAAGAGATCGGCGAGCAGCCCGGCATGCCTCGACA
Organism: Deltaproteobacteria bacterium; assembly: GCA_019310245.1. Lineage (GTDB taxonomy): Bacteria > Myxococcota_A > Polyangia > DRWM01 > DRWM01 > JAFDER01. Next base: position 9,895 of record JAFDER010000030.1, on the reverse strand, counting down.
GGACGGCGTGGCCGGGGCCGGCGGTGATCCGGATCGCGGCCTCGAGGCTCTTGCCGATCCTTCCCTCGCTGCGCTCGATCTCGATCTTCCGGGTCACGGCCGACCGTGCCTCGCGCAGGGTCTCGAACTCCTCGAGCAGTGCGAGGTCGTCCCCGGACGGCTCCGGCACCTCGGGCAGGCCGGCGAAGAAGACGCTCGAGTGATCGGACCCGGCGCGGGGGATGGACTGCCACACCTCCTCGGAGGTGAACGAGAGCACGGGCGCCAGCAGCCGGCTCAGGTCCCTGACGGCCCGCAGGAGCACGGTCTGCGCGGAACGCCGCGGCAGGCCCGTGCGCTCCTCGCAGTACAGGCGGTCCTTGAGCACGTCGAGGTAGAAGGCGGACAGGTCCACGGTCACGAGGTCCACGGTCTCGTGGTAGACGCGGTGGAACCGGTAGTCGTCATAGGCCTGGCGCATGCGGCGCACGTAGGCGTCGAGCCGCGCCATGGCCCACCTGTCGAGCACGAGCATGTCGCCGCGCGGCACGCCGTCCCTCTCCGGATCGAAGTCGCCGAGGTTGCCCAGGAGGAAGCGGAAGGTGTTGCGAAACTTCCGGTAGGCTTCGGAGAGCCTCTTGAGGATCTCCTCGCTGTAGGCGATGTCGTTGCGGAAGTCCTCGTACGCCACCCAGAGGCGGAGGATGTCGGCGCCGTAGCGCTCGATCGTCTTCTCCGGAGGCACGTAGCTGACCTTCTCGCCCGCCGCGCGGCGCTTCTCGATCTCGCTCTTGGAGAAGGCACGGCCCTTGTCGTCCACCACGAAGCCGTGCGTGAGGACCGTCTCGTAGGGAGCCTGGTCGCGGACACCCACCCCGGTCAGGAGGGCCGTGTGGAACCAGCCTCGGTGCTGGTCCGAGCCCTCGAGGTAGAGGTCGACCTTGCCCTTCAGGGGATCGTGGTCCTCGAACCCCTGGTCCTGCTCGGGCACGCACACGGCATACCAGGACATTCCGGACTCGAACCACACGTCGAAGATGTCCTTCTCCTTTCGAAACGTGGACGCACCGCAGCCGGTGCACCTGGTCGCTTCCGGGACGAGCTCCCCGGCCTCGTGGGTCCACCACGCATCCGAGCCCTCGCGCTCGAACAGGTCGGCGACGGACTCGATGATCCCGGCGTCCACGAGAGGTTCCTCGCACTGCTTGCAGTAGAAGAACGGCAGGGGAACTCCCCAGATCCTCTGCCGCGAAATGCACCAGTCCGGCCGGTTCTCGATCATGCCGTGGATCCTCTCGCGGCCCCAGTGCGGCACCCACCGCACCCGGTCGATCTCCTCGAGCGCCCGCTCGCGGAGCCCGCCCGCCTGCATGGAGATGAACCACTGGGGCGTGGCCCTGAAGATCACGGGCTGCTTGCACCGCCAGCAGTGGGGGTAGGAGTGGGTGAGCGTCTCGCCGGGCCTGTTGAGGAGGAACCCCGCCTGGTGCAGGTGCTCGACGATGGGCGCGTTCGCGTCGAACACGCTCATGCCCGCCCAGTGCTCCACGTCGTCCGTGAAGTGCCCCCCGTCGTCGAGAGGGGCGTAGATGTCCAGTCCGTACTTCACGCCCGTGCCGTAGTCCTCGGAACCGTGGCCCGGGGCCGTGTGCACGGCGCCCGTACCGGCCTCGAGCGTCACGTAGTCGGCGAGCACGAGCGGGCTTGGTCGGTCGATGAAGGGGTGGTGCGCCAAGATGCCCTCGAGCAGCTTGCCCTTGACGGGCCTGCCCGCAAGGGAGCCCGCCACGCCCGCGCCGGCGCACACGTCCTCGTGCATGTCCGTGGCGATGAGCAGCAGCTCGTCCGATCCGTCGGGGCGCAGCAGTGAGTACGTGTAGTCGGGGCGCAGGGCGATCGCGAGGTTGGCGGGCAGCGTCCAGGGGGTGGTCGTCCAGATGAGGACGGACAGCCCCTCTCCCCCGTCCTCGACCCCGCAGGCGTCGAGGATCCTGCCGCGCTCGGCGTCCTGCACGGGAAAGCGGACGTAGATGGAGTCCGAGGTGTGGTTCCTGTACTCCACCTCGGCCTCGGCGAGCGCCGTGTGGCAGGAGGCGCACCAGTACACGGGCTTGAGCCCGCGGTAGATCGCCTCCCTTCGAGCGAATGCGGCGATGCCGCGGATGACGGCGGCCTCGTAGCCGGGATGGATCGTCTTGTAGGGAGCGTCGTACGCGCCAAACGTGCCCAGCCTCTTCATGGCCTCCATCTGGATGCCGATGAAGCGCTCGGCGTAGGCACGGCACGAGGCGCGCACCTCGAGAGGGTCCCCCACCTCGCCGCCGCGCTCCTTGACGGCCGCGAGCTCGATGGGAAGGCCGTGGCAGTCCCAGCCGGGGATGTAGCGGCAGAGGTACCCGGCCATGGACCTGTGCTTGACGATGATGTCCTTGAGCACCTTGTTCAGCACGTGACCGTAGTGGATCCGGCCGTTGGCGTAGGGTGTTCCGTCGTGGAAGGCAAACACCGGCAGGTCACTGCTCCGGGCCACCAGCTTGGCGTAGACGTCCTCCTGCTCCCAGCGCGCCGCGATCTCGGGCTCCCGGCGCGGCAGGTTCGCCTTCATGGGGAAATCCGTCCTCGGCAGATGGATCGTCTTCTTGTAGCCCTTCGTGTCACTCATGGCGCGCAACGGTCCCCCGAGAATCCACGATACATACACGTTTTTCGTTGCAAATTCAAAGGGTGCGTCGGTGTTCGGCGTTGATCCACGACAAGAGGGCGGGATAAGATGCGCCATGCCGCCCAGCATCCCACGGCTCGCCCTGCCGCTGATCGCCCTCGCCGCTTGCGCGTGCTCGGGCGGACCTGGTAGCAGGGACGCCGGGACGGACGGCACGGACGACGCCGCGGAAGTCTGCCAGCCCGGGTCCGGCGAAACCCTGGACCTGCTGGGCTGGTGGGGCACGCGGGCCTGGGTCCAAGTCGAGATGGTGACGAGCCCGGAGGGCATCGTGCGCATGTGCCCTGACCCCCATCCCGGGATCGCCCTGCTCACGCTTGTCATCAACCTGCACACGCAATCGGGCGACCGCATCGACTACGAGTTCGTGGTGTGCGAGATCGGCATGCCCACGGTGACCGCCTCTCTCGCACCATGCTCGGAGGAGGAGTTCCTCAACGTGAACCTGGAGCTGGGCCCCCACCTCATGGCCTACATCCCCAGCCAGGAGTTCCACGGCCACGCCGAGATCGGCGGCACGCAGCCGTGCTCGGCGTACACCTCCGACACCCTCGACATCACGTACGGCTACGACCCTTCCGTCGTGGCCTCCGACGAGCCCCTGCCGGGATGGGACGTGGAGTGCGGGGGAAGCACGCCGGAGGCGTGCGTGAACGACTGGGGGTCAGTGATCGACGAGGACGGCGACGGACACCCCGGCGTGAGCCTCCAGGTCACGACCGATCCCGTGGACACCATCCAGGGGCAGGCCTACACGACCTGGCGCACGAACCCCCACATGCACGGTCAGGTGTGGAGCTCCACGCTCATCCAGGGCGACCTCTCACCCACGATGGAATACGACGTGGTGGGCAGCGGTGCGGACCTGCAGGGAATCCCGATGGACGAGGCCACGGTCAAGAGGAACATCCCGAGGTTCCTCATACCGACGACGGGATCCACCTACAAGATGGTCCGCGTCGACGGCGAGCACGGATCGCAAGACCTCGACGCCGACGGGAACTCCATCGTGACCTGTGAAGAGCTCATGGAGCACCTCGAGGTCCTCGAATGATGCTCGTGGAGTCGAGGCCCTGGCTCGTCCCCGCGGCCGTGGCCGTGGTGGGCGCGCTTGTCGTCCTGCCCCTCCTGGGCTCCTCCGGGCTCTGGGATCCCCACGAGTCCGTGGCGGCCGAGGTCGCGCGAGAGGCCGCACGGGACGGCGCCTGGCTCCCGCTCACATTCGACGGAGAGCCCGCCGCCTCGCTCCCTCCACTCTTCTACTGGATCCAGGCCTCGTTCATGATGGTCACGGGCACGTCCGAGTGGGCCGTGAGGCTTCCGCTCGCCCTGCTCGGCGTGGCGTGGCTCGTCGCCGTCTGGGCCCTCGCCTCGCGCGTGTTCGGCTCCAGGGCAGGGCTGCTCTCGGCACTGGCGCTCGCCACGTCGTCGTTCTTCGTCGTGGGCGTACGCCACACCAGCCCGGACCTCGCCGCCGCGATGATCTTCACGCTTGCGCTGCTCCAGGCTCTCTCGGTCCTCACGTCAAGGGGTCCGCCCACGCGGCGTGACGTCATCGTCGTCAACGTGCTGGCCGTGGCGCTCGTCGCCACGGGTGGGCTCCTGCCGCTCGCATGCCTCGCGGCCGCACTGGGATCGGGCCTTCTCACGGCCTCCATCCCCGCTCGCGCTCTCGCGCGACTCGCACCGCGCGGCTGGGTCTGGGCCTGCTGGGCACTGCCCGGTCTGTGGTTCGTCGGCGGCCTGGCGACCTCCGGCCTCGACTTCGCAGCGGGACTGCTGACCGTGCACCCTCACGTCCACGGAACCCTCGAGGCCTTCGCGCGGCCGGACGGCGAGTCCTTCACCTGGCAGATCATGCAGGCGGGCCACATGGCCTACCCCTGGTTCATCGCGGTGCCGGCGGCCGTGCTCTGGCTCGTGCCCGGATCGGCCAGGCTCGAGAAGGAGCACGGGGAGGACCCGTCGGCGCGCCGCGCATGCCTCCACGCGCTCGTGGCCGTTCCGATCGTCACCCTGGTCGCGACGGCCCTGGTGCCGGGGTACCTGCCGCTCGACATGCTGTGCGCGGCGCCGGGCCTCGTCATCCTGTCGGCCTGGGGACTGACACGCATCACGCTCCTCGCCGGCGACAAGCGGTCCAGGATCCTGCTCCCGCTCGGGGCCGTGCTCGTGCTTCTGGGCGCTGGCAGCCAGGGCGTGGACTACTTCTGGAACCCGAAGCGCGTGCTCGAGACGGGCGGGTACATGTTCGACCGCGTCTACCCGGACCTCGGTAAGATCGCCCAGGCCTTCCACACCACACTCGCGATCCTGGTCGGAATCGCGGCCGCCCCGGCCGCGTTCGCGCGGCGCTGGCCCGGGGCCATCGCCGTGACGCTCCTGGCCACGGCATTCGCCGTGGCCGGCTTCCAGGTGATCCACGTCTTCGAGAAGGTGGAGCCCCACCTGAGCGTGGGCCCCCTGGCCAGGGCTTACGCCGGACACGCGCGGGACAACGACCGGCTCGTGGCCATCGAGCTCGACCCCCAGATCCGGGGCGGCCACGTGTTCTACTTCGAGGGCGCGATGCAGGACGCCGGAGGCCTCGAAGCCCTGCCCCGGATCATCGACGAGGCGGCGGGCAAGGAGAGGCTCGTCATCGTCACGAGTCACGTCCGGGCGCTGTACAACGACGTCTATACCCTGACGTGCGGACAGCGGATCGAGCCACTCAACGACGAGCGCAGGTGGTACTCCATCTCCGCGCTCGAGAGTGCGCCTCACATGCCCGCCTACCGGATCATCGTCCCGGGAGGCCGCGGTGGAGCGAGGATCGCCCACGCGTTCGACCTGCCCATGAATCACAAGGGCCGTCCCACGGTCACCTTTCTCGGCTGGAACGCCTCGGTCGGACGTCCGGGAACATCCGATCCCGCGCCCGCGGGCAAGCTGTTTCGCGTCCGGCGCGGGGAGTGGATCGACCTCGAGCTGTTCTTCCGCGCGGAGGTCGTGATGCAGACGGGATGGCGCGTGCTGCTCGACGCGGTCCTCCCGGGCGGCGCCGCGCTCAAGGCCCACCACCTGCCGGCCTGCGGCCGCCATCCCACGCACCTGTGGAAGCCGGGAGAGGTGGTGCGCGACCGCGTCTTCCTCTACGTGCCGAGCGACTCGGAACCGGGAACCTACCGCCTCAGGACGGGCTTCTACCGCGACTCGGAGCGCATGCAGGTGACCGTCCTCGGCGCGGGCAAGCCGAGAAAGCAGGTGACGATCCAGCTCGGGACGTTCGTCGTGGAGTGACCCGGCCCGCAGGGTTGCCGCAAGAGGGCTGAATTCCCAGATATTCTGCAAGAGAACGACATCGAACAATCGAGCCGTGCAATAAAAACCGATCAAGGACAGAATTTGGTATAATTCTCGCGGACAGGAGCAACTCCGCCCCGATGAACAAGTTCGACTGCCCGCATTGCGGAAAGCCGCACCTCATGCTTCTGGACCACTGTCCCGAGACGGGGGAAGCCATCTCGGAGGTCCACAAGCTCGAGGGCGTGGTGCTCGCAGAGCGCTACAAGCTCGAGAGTCGCATCAGCGAGGGCGGAATGGGCGTGGTCTACGAGGCGCTCCACATCAAGCTCGACCGCCGCGTTGCGGTCAAGCTCCTGCACCCCTACCTCAGGGTCTCGTCCGAGACCATGAAGCGCTTCGAGAACGAGGCGCGGCTGGCAGCCTCGATCGGGCACAAAAACATCGTGGACGTCATCGACATGGGCCGGCACCAGGGCCTGCCCTACTTCGTGATGGAGTACCTGGACGGCGAGGGCCTCAACGAAATACTCAAGAGGCGCGGCACCCTCCCCAGGGCCGAGGCGGTGGACCTGTGCGTGGAGATCCTCGACGCCCTGACGGCCGTCCATGCCAAGGGGATCATCCACAGGGACCTGAAGCCCGGCAACGTGATGCTCGTGACCCAGCCGGGAGGCTCGCGCATCGTCAAGGTCCTCGACTTCGGCATCTGCAGGCTCCAGGACCAGACGCAGTCCTCGCTGAACCTCACGCGCACGGGCTCCATCTTCGGCACCCCCCGCTACATGTCCCCCGAGCAGGCCAAGGGCGAGAAGGACATCGACCACCGCGCCGACCTCTACTCCGTGGGCGTGATCCTCTACAGGACGATCACGGGCGCCTTCCCCTTCACGGGCGACAACTACAACGCGCTCCTGAACTCGATCGCGAACGACGACCCGATCCCTGCGGGCCAGCACCTGAGCGCGATCCCGGAGGGGCTCGAGGCGATCATCATGCGATCGATCGCGCGCTCGCTCGACAGCAGGTACCAGAGCGCGGAGGGCTTCATCGAGGCCCTGGCGCCCTACGCGTCCGTGCCGCCTCCCATCCCTGCCGACCAGTTCACGGATCCCGACTTCAGGCCCACGATCAAGGCCAGGGCGGCGCGCCCCGAGACGCAGGAGGAGCCAGAGGAGGAGAAGAGCGGTACGGTCACGGGATGGGACAGGACGGCCGGCAAGAGGTGGACGGCCGACTTCACGTGGGTCCTGCCCGTGGCCATCGTCGTGGTCCTCGCCGCGGCCGGGATCACGGCCCTCGTCATGTTCCTCATCCCGCGCCTGAACCGCCAGGAGCAGGAGCTCGAGCGCATGACGCGCGTGCTCGGCGCTCGCGACCGCCTCGACGAGGTCCTGCCGGAGAAGAAGGGAGGAACGCAGCCCGCTCCGGAACCCGCGGTGCTCGAGGGAAGCGACATCGAGAACTCCGTCCGCTTCGACGTGACCGGCCTGCCGGGGGGGGCGAAGGTCCTGCTGGACGGTAAGCCCCTTCCGCAGCTCCCCATTCTCATCGAGGCAGACCATCAGCCGCACGCCATGCGGATCGAGGCGCCGGGCTTCCTGCCCTACGAGGCGGACGTGCTGGTCTTGAGGGACACCGAGCTCGAGGTGACGATGGAGCCCGCCCCGTCGGGCACGCACAAGAAGAAGGGCGAGGGAGACATCTCCGAGCCGCCCATCGACATGAAGTACCCGGGCGTGGTAGGCAAGAAGAAAGGCAAGAAGAAGACTGGCAAATGATGAGAGCGGCAGCTGCGGCGCTGGGGGCGGCCCTTCTCGCCGTGGTGTGCATGCCATGCCAGGCCACGGAGATCGAGCTTCCGGACCCCTACGAGGACGAAGGCGAGGAGGACATCACCACGCAGGAGGGTGAGGGTCCCGCGATCGAGCACTTCAACCGCGGAGTCGAGCACTTCAAGGACGAGAAGTACGACGCCGCACTCGCCGAGTTCCTCGCGTCCTACGCCATCAAGTCGAACTGGGCGGTGCTCTACAACATCGGCGTGTGCTACCACAGGCTGGGCCGATACGAGGACGCCCTGCGCGAGCTCGAGACGTACATCGACAGGGGCGGTGCGTGGATCCCCCCGAAGCGCAAGGCGTTCGTCGAGAAGCTCGTCGAGCAGATGCTGTCGTCCTCGGGTTCGATCATCATCGATCACCTGGAGCCGGGAGTTCGGGTCTGGATCGACGGGGTCCACGTCGGCGACACGCCCATCGCCGACCCGGTGAACGTGGCCACGGGACTGCACAACGTCTCGGCCTACGGCGAGGGCCACTACCCGTTCGAGATGGAGATCGCGGTGACGGGAGGCGACGAGGCGCGGGTCGAGCTCGAGCTCGAACCCACTCCCGTGCTCAGGACGTGGTTCGAGCTGCACGGGACCGGAAGCCAGCTCTCGCACCTCGGCCGGGTCAGGATCGCGGCCCTGAGCATGTGGGGCCTGGCGGGCGCGGCCCTCGCGGGCGCGATCGTCACGAGCACGATCCAGCTGGCCAGGAGCTCGGAGAGCGGCTCCCTCGAGCTGGCGACCACCATCCAGCTCATCACCGCGGGAGGCGCCGCGATCACGGGTCTCGTGCTCTGGATCGCGTTCAAGGTCGGCCTGCGCAAGCAACTCGCGTATTCACTGCCATGGCTCTCCGTCGCTCCGGCCGGCCCCGAGGGCGGAGCCGTCTTCATGGTCGGAATGCGGACCTGGCCCTGGTCGAGCTAGCCCATCGCATGTCCATCGCGAAGAACGTCCACGGCGGGGGGACGCTCACTTCGCCCTGCGCGACTCACGCCCCTGCAACAGGGTGCCGAGGATCGGCGTGAATGGGTAGCGCTAGTGGCATTCCTGGACGCGGGCCACGGTCTCGCCCGGCACGCACGTCCCGGTGCCTGAGTCCATGACGCACGTCACTATCCAGGTGCCCGTGTACCCGCAGTAGGGGGCGTACGTGCCGGCCCAGCCGGGCGTGGCCACGCAGCCGCCTCCGCTGTGAGAGCACCTGCCCAGCACGGTCCAGCGCCGCTCGTTGGTCCCGTCGCAGTCGTAGTCGTAGGCGGTGTAGTAGGAGCCGCACTCGTGCGACGTGGAGAACCACCCGGTCTGGTCGGGGTTGGCGTCCTCGTTGGTGTCGCAGCAGTCGCCGTCCACGTCCGTGTAGCCCTCGGGCTCGGTGGCGGCGCACCTCGTATCCGTGGAGACGCCGAAGCCGTCGCCGTCCTCGTCGCGGTACCAGGTCGGCAACCTCTCGTGCGTGCACCCGGTGGACGGGTCGCAGCCGTCGATGGTGCAATCGTCCGAGTCGGCGCAGTCGATCGTCTCGTGCGCGCAGGTGTGGCTGCCGATGTCGCACACGTCTGAGGTGCAGAAGTCCTCGTCCGCGCACTCCCAGTTGCGCGTGCACGTCCACGTGCAGTCGGCCTCGCAGCCGTCGCCGCTGACGTCGTTGCCATCGTCACACTCCTCGTCGCCCTCCACCGACCCGTTGCCGCACTCCACGGTGGTGCCGTCGGAGACCGCGTCGCCCGTGGGATCGCCCGTCACGTCCGTCCCGGCGTCCGGAGCGGTCTCGTCGACCACGTCGATCACGCCGTCCGCCGGGGCGTCAGCCGTGGAAGCATCGTCGTCCATGAAGTCCATGGAGCTCCCGCATGCCGGCAGGACGAGAGTGGCGAGGACGATGTGAAGGAGAGAATTCGATCTCATGGCTTTATCTCCTGCTCTCAAAGAATACGGTGAATCACTGGTCGTGCAAAGCGACAGGCACGCAGGAAACGCCGCAACCATACGATTTCATTGGTATTTCCGGGACGCACACCCATTTCCGGTACGGCTCGCCCCGGCCAGCCGTCCGATCACCCTCGATCACAGTATTT
>JAFDER010000235.1 GCA_019310245.1 Deltaproteobacteria bacterium | reverse complement strand
ACATACAAAGTAGACAGCTTTCGTATACTTTGTATAGGTGGGACGATGGGAAGAAAACCGATCGACCGGGAGCTGATGAGGCAGCGGGTTCTCGACGCCGCCGAGAAGAGCGTCGCGACGCAGGGCCTGATCCGCTCCTCGATGAGCGACCTCGTCAGGGCGTCCGGTGTCAGCCGCAGGACGTTCTACAAGGTCTTTCGCTCGAAGGACGAGGTGATCAAGGGCCTCGTGGACCGCAAGATCGAGGGCACCCTCGAGAAGGCGTTCGGGATCGTCACGGGGCGCGCCTCGACGGCAGAGAAGATCGAGGCCATGCTCGGGCTCGTCCAGAGGGTGACCTCCTTCATCTCGCCATCGCTCATGCGCGAGCTGTCCACGGCCCACCCCCAGCTGTGGGAGTACATCAACGAGAGGCGGATGAAGGCCCTTGCCCTCTGGAGGGGGATCATCGTCGAGGGCCAGGAGCGGGGGGAGATCCGCAAGGACGTGGATCCCGAGATCTTCATGCTCATGCTGACGACGATCGCCCAGAACATGGTCACTCCAACCTTCCTGCTCGAGCACGGCATGACCCTGCCGCAGATGATCGAGCAGGTGAAGCTGGTCTTCGTGTACGGCGTCCTCGCCCCGGACGACGGGGAGCCGGCTGCACCGGAGGTGTCGTGATGAATCGACTCGTCTCGAGAACCGCGGCCGCGCTCATCATGTCCACGCTTCTGCCGGCCGCCTGCAAGGATCGCCTCGACGACGGCAGGCTCAGGGCCTCGGGCACGTTCGAGGCCGACAAGATCAAGATCGTGGCCACGGCGCCGGGCAGGCTCGAGTCCTTCCCGGTCGAGGAGGGGGATCGGATCGATCTCGACCAGGTGATCGCCGTCATCGAGACCGAGGACCTCGAGCTCAAGAAGGAGGAGATCCTCGCCGGCCTGGACCTGGCCCGGGCGCAGCTCAAGCTCGTCGAGAAGGGGGTCCGGCTCGAGGACCTGGGGCAGCTCAAGGCCGTGCGCAAGGAGGTGAAGCTCCAGAAGAGCCTGGCCGACAAGAACGTGGAGAGGTTCGAGCAGCTCCACGAGGCCGGCACGATCAGCACCGCCTCACTGGACGAGGCCCAGACCAAGCGCGACGTGGTGGACTCCAAGCTCAGCCAGCTCAAGTGGCAGCTCAAGAAGGCCAGGACGGGCGCCCAGGAGGAGGAGATCGACATGGCCCGGGCCGCGGTGGCACAGATCGAGGCTGGCCTCAAGCAGCTCGACAAGGCCATCGAGGACCGCACGATCACGAGCCCGGTCAAGGGAACGGTCCTGTCCACCTACGCGCACGAGGGAGAGTACGCCGCCCCCGGCCAGCTCCTGGCCATGGTCGCCGACCTCGAGGAGCTCGAGCTCATCGCGTACGTCTCGGAGAAGGACCTGGCCCGCGTCAAGCTGGGCCAGCCGGCCTCCGTGCGCATCGATGCCTTTCCGGACAAGTGGTTCAAGGCAACGGTCACGAAGATCGCGGACGAGGCGGAGTTCACCCCGTCGACCGTCCAGACCGAGGAGGAGCGGGTCAAGCTCGTCTTCGAGGTGACGCTGAGGGTCCCCAACCCGGACGGCTTCTTCAAGCCGGGCCTGCCCGCGGACGTCGTGTTCGACGGGGCCGGGAAGAAGTGACCACGCTCCTCTCCGCCCGCGGCCTCGAGGTCAGGTACGACGGCCTGACGGCCCTCGCGGGCTTCGACGTCGACCTGCGGGAGTGCCTCCTCACGGGCTTGATCGGCCCGGACGGTGCGGGCAAGTCCACGGCCATCAGGGCGATGTGCGGGCTCGTGAAGCCTCACGGCGGCGTGATCGAGATCCAAGGACAGCAGCTGAAGAACGCGCGCAGGAGACTGGCCGGGCTCGTGGGCTACATGCCGCAACGCTTCAGCCTCTACACCGACCTGACCATAGACGAGAACATCGTGTTCTACGCCCGCCTGCACGGGATCAGGCTCGACCGCAGGAGGCACGCGGACCTCCTGGAGAAGATGGGCCTCGAGCGGTTCGGGGGCAGGCTGGCCGGCAAGCTGTCCGGAGGCATGAAGCAGAAGCTGGCCCTCCTGTGCGTGCTCGTGCACGAGCCCCGGCTCATCATCATGGACGAGCCCACCACGGGCGTGGACCCCGTGTCCCGCCGCGAGTTCTGGAAGATCCTCGGCGAGCTGGCCGCCCAGGGGATGTCGATCCTCGTGGCCACGCCATACCTGGACGAGGCGGAGCGCTGCCACGAGGTCCTGCTGATGCACGAGGGCGCCACGATCAGCCGGGGGGAGCCGGACGCCCTCGTGGCGCTGTTCGACAGGCCCATCTTCGAGATCCCGGCCGAGGACGCCTTCTTGCTCAAGCAGCGGCTCGAGCCTCTCGAGTGGGTCAGGACCGTCCAGGTCTTCGGCAGCCACCTGCACCTGACGAGCGAGGATGCGGCCGACACGGCCCGCGCAGTCTCCTCGCGCCTGGGCCTCGCGGGGATCGAGGCCGGCGTGGCCGACTCGCAGCCCACGCTCGAGGACGTGTTCATCGACAGCGTGATGCAGTGAGCCCCGAGATCGTCATCCAGGCCCGCGGCCTGACCAGGAGGTTCGGGAGCTTCACGGCCGTGGACGACGCGGACATCGAGGTCGTGAGGGGCTCCATCTTCGGATTTCTCGGACCCAACGGGGCGGGAAAGTCCACCGCCATCCGCATGCTCGCGGGCCTGCTCACGCCCACGGCGGGATCGATCCGGATCGAGGACATCGACGTGGTGAGGCACCCCGAGCTGGCCAAGAGGCGCATCGGGTACATGACCCAGCACTTCTCCCTCTACGAAGAGCTCTCGCTCGACCAGAACCTCGACTTCTACGGCGGCATCTACGGCGGGAGCCGCGACCGCCGCAGCGAGCTCGTTGAGCTCCTCGACCTGGGACGCTACCTCGACCGTCAGGCGAGCGACGTGCCGGGCGGGATCCGCCAGAAGCTCTCGCTGTGCTGCGTCCTGCTCCACGAGCCTCCCGTCCTGTTCCTCGACGAGCCGACGGCGGGCGTGGATCCCCTGTCCAGGCGGGCCTTCTGGGACATCATCAGCGGCCTCTCGCACGGGGGCACGACGGTGTTCCTCACGACGCACTTCCTCGACGAGGCCGAGTACTGCCACGACCTTGGCTTCATCCGCGACGGCCGCGTGATGGCCGGCGGATCTCCGCAGGACCTGCGCTCGAGATTCGCGTCCACGATGCTCTACGAGATCCGGATCGCGGACTACACGCGTGCCGAGCGCCACCTCTCCGGATGGGAGGCCGTGGACGAGACCTACCTGCACGGCCCGCGCATCCATGCCTTCACCGGGCCGGACGTCACGGTCGAGGACGTGGAGCGCCGGCTCGGAAGCGGAGGCTTCACCGCCGAATCGATCGCACGGATCCCGCCGTCGATGGAGGACATCTTCATCACGCTCACGACGTCCGACGAGGGGCACGGGGGGAACGCGGGATGAGATCGCTCTTCGGCATGATGATCAAGGAGCTGCACCAGATCCGCAGGGACGTGCGAGCGCTGGGCATCCCCCTCCGCTTCCCCACGGTGCTCCTGCTGTTCCTCGGCTACATCATCTCCATGGACATCCGCCACGTTCCCGTCGTGGTCTTCGACGAGGACGGGACGGACCTGAGCAGGAGGCTCGTCGAGCACGTCACGGCATACGAGCACCTCGACATCGCCGGATACACCGTCTCCTCCCGGGAGATGGAGCGGACGGTCTTCGAGGGGCGTGCCGGGATCGGCATCCACATCCCCAGGGGATTCTCCGACACGGTCAGGGCGGGGGGCCGGGCGCCCGTGCAGGCCGTGATCGACGGTACCAACTCGCTCATCGCCTCCACGGCCAGCGGCGTGCTCCGCTCCTTCTTCCACGCCTTCAACATGGAGCTGGCCTCGGACTCGCCGCCGCCTGCCTCGATCTCCCTGCCCGGTCTCATCGTCCCGCGAGTGCGCCTGTACTACAACCCGGAGCTGCGCTCGAGCTTCTTCCTCATCCCGGGGCTCGTGGCCTTCATCCTGGCCCTGGCCTGCACCCTGTCGACCTCGCTGAGCATCGTGCGGGAGAAGGAGCGGGGCACGATCGAGCAGATCATCCTCTCTCCCCTGCCCTCCTGGCGGTTCATCGTGGGAAAGACCATCCCCTACGTCGTCATCTCGGTCGCCTCGGCCGCCCTCATCCTCGCGGCGGGCCACCTGCTCTTCGACCTGCCCATGCGGGGCAACCCGTTGATGCTCGCGGCGTCGACGCTCATCTACATCCTGTGCATGATCAGCCTCGGGCTCCTCATCTCCTCGATCACCGACAGCCAGCAGGTCGCCTACACGATCTCCGCGCTGGCCACCCTCCTGCCCACGTTCCTGCTCTCGGGCTTCGTGTTCCCGATCCGCAACATGCCTCTCGTGATCCAGCTCATCACTTACGTGGTGCCGGCGAGATACTACCTGACCATCCTCAGGGGCACCCTCCTCCAGGACGCCTACTGGAAGATCCTCCTGCCCGACCTCGGGTCTCTCGCGCTCCTGAGCCTCGGCCTGCTCCTGCTCGCGACCATCAGGATCCGGCGATCGGGGTTGGCGTGATGAGGCTCAAGCACGTCATCCGCAAGGAGTTCATCCAGTTCAGCAAGGACAAGCGGATGATCCCCATCGTGTTCATCGCACCGGTCATACAGCTGCTCGTGCTGGGCCACGCGGCGAACCTCGACGTCGTGAACCTCGATCTGGCCGTCTGCGACGAGGACACCAGCTCGTCGAGCAGGGCCCTCGTCCGATCACTGACGTCGTCTCGCTACTTCATCGAGACACACCGAGTGACGCGGTGCCCGGACGACGCCCGGTTCTTCGAGAGCGCCGAGGCCGCGATCGCGGTCCACATCCCCAGGAACCTGCAATCAGAGCTGGACGCCGGACGCACCGGCTCGGTCCTGTTCACGATCGACGGGTCGAACACGGTCCCCGCAGGCCAGGGCGCAACCATGACCCTGCTCGCCGTGGAGAGGTTCAACAGGCAGAGGATCGAGGAGGCGGGCCTCGCGCACCTGATGGACCTGCGGCCGGGAGTGGATCTGAGATCCAGGATCTGGTTCAACCCTGACCTCGAGACGAAGAACTTCTTCGTGCCCGGCATCCTGGGACTCCTGCTCATGCTCATCACCATGATCCTCACGTCGATGGCCGTGGTGAAGGAGAAGGAGCGGGGAACCATCGAATCCATCATCGTCTCGCCCCTCAGCCCCCTGACCCTTGTCATGGGCAAGCTGGTGCCGTTCGTGATCATCGGCCTGATCGATGTCGCCCTCGTCGTCGCGGTGGCCAGGTTCCACTTCCACATCCCCCTGCACGGCAGCCTGGTCACGCTGTTCATCGTCAGCCTGCTGTTCATCCTCAACACCACGGGGCTCGGCCTCCTCGTCTCGACGATCTCTTCCACCCAGCAGGAGGCCATGATGACCGCGATGTTCTTCATCATGATGCCGATCATGTACATCGCCGGGTTCGTCTTTCCAATCGAGTCCATGCCGGAGGCCGTCCAGTGGGCCACGTACACCATCCCGCTCAGGCACTTTCTCGTGGCCATCCGTGCCATCTTCCTGAAGGGATCCACGTTCATGGACCTGTGGCGCGAGTGCGCCTGGCTGGCGGGCACGGGCCTC
>JAFDER010000234.1 GCA_019310245.1 Deltaproteobacteria bacterium | reverse complement strand
CGGCATCCAGGTCGACTCGGACCCCGAGATGGGCCGCGTCCTGCTCGGCTCCAACCCCTTCGCGGGCTACGCCGAGTGGTGCGGAAACCACCCCACGCCCGACTTCGCGGACATCACCGGAACCGTGGATCCCACCGACCTGCCCGCCGGCCTCGTCACGGGCCCCCTCTCCTGCACGGGCACGGAGAAGGTCTCGGGCGTCGACACCGCCGGAGCCCTCGTCTGCGCCGCGGATGTGGACACCGACACGGACACGACCTACACGGCCGGCACCGGCCTGACCCTCACCGGCACCACCTTCAGCATGGACACGACCGGCCTGCAGGCCCGCGTCACGGGCGTCTGTCCGGGGGGACAGTCCATCCGGGTGATCGGCTCCGACGGCTCGGTGACCTGCGAGCTCGACAACGACACGACCTACACGGCCGGCACGGGCATGATCCTCTCCGGCACCACCTTCAGCGTGAACCAGTCGATCTTCCAGCGCCGCGTCAACGGCACCTGCGGGGCCGGCAACTCCATCCGCGTCATCAACTCCGACGGGAGCGTCACATGCGAGGTGGACACCGACACGAACACCACCTACTCGGCCGGCACGGGCCTGGTCCTGTCCGCCACCACCTTCAGCGCGAACGTGTCCTACCTGCAGCGCCGCGTGACCGGCACATGCGCGGTCGGCAGCGCCATCCGTATCATCAGCCTGACAGGGACGGTCATCTGCGAGCCTGTCGGCACGGGCGACATCGAGGGCGTGATCGCCGGGTTGGGGCTCAGCGGAGGAGGCGCGAGCGGCACCCCCACCATCAGCGCGGACATCACCTACCTGCAGCGCCGCGTGACCGGTACATGCGGCATCAACACCGCCATGGTGCAGATAAACGCCGACGGCACGATCATCTGCCTGCCCGTCTACAATGGTGACATCACCGCCGTCGGGGCCGGCACGGGGCTCACGGGAGGCGGCACGGTCGGAGCCGTCACGATCAACGCGGACACCACCTACCTGCAGCGCCGCGTGCTCAGCAGCTGCCCGGTGAACTCGGCCATCAGGTCGATCGGCGAGACGGGAGCTGTCATCTGCCAGTCAATGCCGGACGGCGACATCACCGAGGTGATCGCCGGCACCGGGCTCTTCGGCGGCGGGACCTCGGGTGCGGTCACCCTGCAGCTGGCATCCCACGCAAAGATCGGATCCAAGTACAGATCGGACGTCGCCGTCACGGGAGGCAACTACTTGATGCCGATCGGCAACATCACCCCCCCGATCTTCGGCTCGTGCCTCGTCACCGCCTCGGCCTGGCTCGACGACCTGGAACCCGACGATGATGGAGATACCTACACATTGAAGACCGCACGCCTGACCGTGGGTACCGGAACCTACGAGAACGATACCAGCAGCGCACCGCAGATGTGGGGAAGGGGAGGGAGTGTGAGCACCACGGCATCGGTCAATCATGCCTGGAGCGCGTTCGCCTCCACCTCCTACCGCTTCGGATGCTACGTCACGGTCCCCCCGGACGCGGCAGGCGACACCATCCACTGCCGCGTGGGCTGGATCTGCCACCCGAACTGAGTCGGGGTCTGACCCCATCAGGTGGAGGGGTCTGACCCCATCAGTAGGAGCAGGAGGCCAGGTCGGGGTAGCAGCGGTCCCCGGTGGTCCCGTCGCCGAGATTGCCGACCGGGTTGTCGCCCCAGCACACCACGTTGTCGGCCGTGTTCGCAACGGCGCAGGAGTGCTCGTAGGCGGTGCCCACGTACGTGGCACCCGTGAAGATGCTGCCAGTGGAGGTCAAAACGTACACGGCCCGGCTCTTGTCTATCGAGGAAAGGTCTCCCACCTGGCACTGGTTGTTCCGGCCCCAGCACTTGATCTCGTCGCTCCTGGTGGTCACGCAGTTGAAGTGCCCGCCCACGGACAGCTGCGCCGCGTCGGCCACGAGGGACATGTCGTCGTTGATCACCGCCTGCGGGTTCGTGGCCTGGGTGCCGATGTTGCCGTTCCCGATCTGGCCGCCCACGTTGTATCCCCAGCAGAACACGGCGCTGCCCTTGCGCGCGCACGTGTGCAGGTTGGCGCTCTCGATCTCGTCCACGCCCACCAGGTAGCCGCCCATGCACCCACCCCATTCGCTGCAGACCGCCACGGGCCGCGGGAAGAAGCCACTCGAGGTCCCGTTGCCGAGCTTGCCATAGGTGCTCGAGCCCCAGCAGTAGGCGGCGCCCGAGCTGTTGACCGCGCACGTGTGGGCATTGCCGCACGCGATGTCCACGATGCCCGTCAGGGTCCCCGTGCCATCCTGGTTGAGCACGACCACGGGCACGCTGGAGTTCGTGTAGCCGCCGGTTCCCAGCTCGCCGCTCGTGCCCCTGCCCCAGCAGCGCATCGTGCCCCCCGTGAGCAGCGCGCAGGAGTGGGTCTGGCCGGCGCACACCTGGGAGACCCCGCTCGTGAGCCCCGAGACCTGCACCGGCACCGAGCTGTCCGTGCTGGTGCCGTTTCCGAGCTGGCTATCGGCGTTGACGCCCCAGCACTTGGCGGCGCCCCCGTCCACCGCGCAGGAGTGGTTCTGGCCGCTGTTCAGGAACGACGCAGCCGTGATGCCCGTGACCTCCACCGGCCTGTAGCGGTTGGTCATGCTGCCGTAGCCGAGCCTGCCCCCGCTTCCGTACCCCCAGCACCGGATCCGCCCCGTGCTCAGCCTGGCGCAGGAAAAGACGTACCCTCCCGAGACCTGCACGGCGTCGAAGAGATAGCTCTCGGCCGTGCCCACGCAGGTGCTCGAGCTCGTGCACATGTCGCTCGTGGTGCAGAACTCGCCGTCGTCGCACGCGGAGCCCGTGCGCGGCGTCCAGACGAGAGGCGCCGACGTGTCGCAGCTCTGGCAGAAGTTCGACGGATTGGAGAAGCCCGCGCTGTAGCAGATCCCACCGATGTAGCAGTAACCCGTGCCCACATCGTGCGTGCAGCTGCCCGACTGGCACTCGTCCACGGTGCAGCTCACCCCCTCGTCCGTGCAGCCCGTGCCGTCGGCCACGGCGGACCACGAGCTCTCCGAGACGGAGTTCCTGCACTCCTCGCACTCGTTTGACGGGTTGGCGTCGCCGTCCGTCCTGCAGGTGCCGCCGATGAGGCACCGGCTCGAGGCCACCAGGTGCACGCAGCTGCCCGCCCTGCACTCGTCCACGGTGCAGCTCAGCCCCTCGTCCGAGCATGCCGTGTGGTCGGCCTTGCGGCTCCAGCTCATCGTGGATAGCGAGGAGTTGCACTCCTCGCACTCGTTGCCCGGGTTCTCGGTGGCATGGCTGTAGCAGGCGTCGGCGATCAGGCAGTAGCCGGCGTGCACCGTGATGGTGCACCCGCCCGTCGTCGAGTCGCACGCGTCGTCCGTGCAGGAATGGCCGTCGTCGCACGAGTTGCCCGAGCCCACGCACGTGCCGGACCCGTCGCACTCGTCGATGGACGTGCACGGGTTCGAGTCGTCGCAGTCCGTGCCGCTGGTCGGCACGTCCCTGCGGGCGCACACGTGGGCGCTCGTGTCGCAGTACTCCACGCCGTTGCAGAAGTTGCCGTCGTCCGTGCAATCGTCGTCGTCCTCGCACCCGAACACGCACCCGGCCTCGCACCCTCCCGAGCCCGGCGGGTCGCAGAACTCGCCTCCGCCCGTGTCCACGAAGCCGTCCCCGCACACCGACTCCACTGTCGCTCCCTCGAGGCAGATCATCCTCGGCGGTCCCACGTCCACCAGCGTCCCGTCATCGAGCGCGCTGCCAGCCTCGCACACGTGATCCTCGTTGCAGATCTCGGTGCCGTTGCACTGCTCCATGTCGTCGCACTCGCTCGCGCTGTGGCACGTCCACCTGCAGTCGTTCTCGCACCCGTCGCCGCCCACGTCGTTGCCGTCGTCGCACTCCTCGTCGCCCTCCACCTCGCCGTCCCCGCACTCCGCCCCCCCGTCCACCGGAGTGTCCACCGGCACGTCCGCAGGTGCGTCCGCGGGCACGTCAACGTGGGTGTCGAGCTGCGTGTCCGGAACCGCGTCCTCGCCCCCACCATCCGTCTTGAACTGCGTCGAGCAGCCCATCACCAGACAGGCGGCCATCACGATCGTCGATGCTCTGTACGCTGACATCATCATGCACCTCATTGCCGAAGGTCGTCGCGCGGCCGTAATCCACGGTGAATAATGCATTTTATAGGCAGAATACAGCGAGTCAAGCATGCCCAGAATGCCTGCTCTGCCCCCACGTCGTTGTCCCGGGAGCGATCAGCGGGTAGACTTCCCGCAAAGGGAGACGACGACATGGAGGGCAAGCCAGCCACCGCACCCGATCTCATGCACACACGACACCCGGGCCTTCCCGTCGTCATCGCGCTCGTCATGGCCCTCGCCGGCTGCGCGACCACGTCGGAGACCGTGGGAGACACGGGGCCTTCCGACATGACCGCATCCGACTCCGTCGACGGCATCATCGACACACCCCTCGACGCGCCATGGGATGCGGACGCCCTCGACACGCCCCTCGACACGCCATGGGATGCGGACGCCCCCGATGACACCGCGGACGACGGGCCATGGGATGCGGACGCCCTCGACACGGCCACGGACGACGGGGCCTGGGATACGAGCCCCGATTCCACGCTGGACACGCGTCCGGATGTCGACCTCGAGCTGCCCGATCCGCGCCCCGACCCCACCATCGACCCGCGCCCGGACTACACCATCGACCCGCCGCCGGACTCCCACATCGACCCCACCATCGACCCGCGCCCGGACATCTACTTCGATTGGGTCCCGGACTCCTACATCGACCCGGACGCGGACTCGGTGCCCTGCCCGCCAGAGCCGGTGCCGACCACCGTCTGCCCCTCCGTGTGCACCGGCGGGTGCACCGGCGGAGTCTGCCTCGTCGACTGCACCGCCACCTCCGCCTGCGGCAGCGCCTCCATCACCTGCCCCGACACCATGCCCTGCCTCGTGGATTGCGGGGGTCTGTCCTCCTGCCAGTGGGCCACGATCATGTGCTCGAACTATGCCTCCTGCTCGATAGACTGCTCTGGGACCTCGTCCTGCCAGAGCGGCCGGCTCGGCTGCGGCGCGCATGCCTGCCGCTCGGACTGCAGAGGCACGTCCTCGTCCCTCAGGGTGTACTGCGGCTCTAGCTGCCTGTGCACCACGACCTGCTGAGCCCGGGGTGCGACAATGAGCCCGGTGAAAGGATAAGGAGAACCAGCCATGAAGATCCTCATCGCGTGCCTGCTCCTCGGACCCCTGCCCGTGAAAGCCTGCGAGTCGATGGACAAGGGCGACTGGGAGCGCGTCTACGAGCCCGACAGCCTCGAGCTCTGCACGAGCACGGAGTACGAGGACCACGACGCCGTGGGCGATGACCACGAGAAGTACATCGCCTTCCCCATCGAGACCTCCGATGAGTGCGGCTGCACGGTCACGGGCATGTACAAGTACCTGAAGATCCACCACGACGCAAAACGTGAGACCGCCGCCCTCGTCGACTTCGGCTACGGCGAGTGCGACGGCTGGGCCGTCAAGACCCTTTGCGCATGGGGAGAGTGCGACGCCTCCGTGGCGACCATGTGCAAGTTCGCCCTGGAGTGCGGCCCGAACGTCCAGTGACACGACCCTCACGCTCCATCACGAGAGACCACGCCCGCACCATGACCCCCTGATGACGCGCAGG
>JAFDER010000233.1 GCA_019310245.1 Deltaproteobacteria bacterium | reverse complement strand
CACGGGGCACGAGGCGGAGTCGGTGTGCGGGGCGGCAGGGGACGCTCTCGACGATCCGCGCGTCACCGTGGTCCACAACCCCCGAGCCGGGGACGGCATGAGCTCGAGCCTCAGGGCCGGGCTCGCCGCCGCGGCGCCGGCGGACGCGGTCATGATCTTCCTCGCCGACATGCCACGCGTGGACGCCCCGCTGGCGCGGGCAGTCGTCCATCGCTATGCGAGCAGCGCGGCGCGCGTGGCCGCCCCGCTCGCCGATGGGCGCACGGGCCATCCGGTCATCCTGCGCTCCGACCTCTTCCCCGCGATCGAGCGGCTCGACGTCGACGCGGGAGCGCGGCGCGTCATCGACGAGAACAGGGGCAGGACCGCGTTGCTCCAAGACGTGGATCCGGCCACGCAGCAGGACGTCGACGTTCCTGCGGATCTGCAGTGAGAGACTCGCTCCCTCTCACCGGTCGTGGTACATTCCCGCGCACGAGTCATGGATGACTTCTTCGAGAGGATCGCGGCTCTTCTCAAGCGCCACCCCCGGATCGTGCTCGCGACCGTGGTGAGCACCGGCGGGAGCGCGCCGCGCGAGGCCGGAGCGCGCATGGCCGTTCTGCCGGACGGATCGATCATCGGCACGGTTGGCGGCGGGACACTCGAGAAGAGGGTGATCGAGGACGCGCTCGAGGTCCTGCGCGAGGACCGCCCGCGCCTGGCGCGCTACGAGCTCACGGACGAGCAGAGCGGCGGCATCGGCGCCGAGTGCGGTGGCCGCTCCGAGGTCTTTCTCGAGCCGGTGGGCTCGGCCCCGCACCTCCTGATCCTGGGCGCCGGCCACGTGGGCCTGGCGCTGGCGAGGCTCGGCCGGGACGCCGGCTACAGGATCACGGTCGTGGACGACCGCCCGGAGTTCGCCGAGCAGGCGGAGCTCACGCACGTCGAGGTGGTCAGGGCGGCGACGAACGACCCGTCGCTACGGGACCTGGTCACGGAGCAGACCGCCGTTGCCGTGCTCACGCGCAGCCACCTGCTGGACCGCGAGTCGCTCAGGAACCTGCTGGGAACGGACGCGTTCTACATCGGCATGATCGGATCGAGGACGAAGGTGGCCAAGGAGATGGCCCTCCTGCGCGAGGAGGGATTCGAGGAAGGCGTCCTCGAGGGCGTGCACGCGCCCATCGGCCTGGACATCGGGGCCGAGACGCCCGTCGAGATCGCCGTCGCCATCCTGGCGGAGATCGTCGCGGTGCGGCGCCAGGGCAGGACCCCGGAGGCCAGCCTCACTTCACGCGGCCGATGATCACCCGGTCGGGATCGATGTCCGTGCGCAGCATCTCGAGCTCCTCGGGCCGCGGAGGCTCGATGGGCTCGATGGTGTCGGCCACCTCGGGCTCGAACTCCATCTCGGCGAGCACGCCATCCTTCGTCACGCCGTCGCGCAAGGCCACCAGCCTCATTCGCGTGCTCTCGGGGTTGAAGTCGAAGGCGGCGATGGACGTGATGACCCGCGAGGGCCCCGTTCCGGCCGGAAGGCCCGCTCTCTCCCTGGCCCCGGGCGAGCCGTCGAGGTACCCGGGGCTCGTGATGTAGTCGATCTTCGGCAGGAAGCGCCTCTTCTGGTGGTTCATGAGAAGCAGCGTCCGCCAGCACAGGGAGGCCACCTCGTTGCCGCCTCCGGATCCCGTGAACCGCTTGCCGGGCCGCTCGTAGGTGCCGCCGATCATCGTGGAGTTGATGTTGCCGAACGGATCGATCTGCGCGGCGCCGAGCACTCCGTAGTCGATGAACCCGGCCTGAGCGTAGGCCATCATGGAGTTCATGTCGGTCCAGCAGTACGATCGGTACGAGTTGCGAGCGTCGGCCATCATGTTGCGCCTGAAGGGAGTGGCCACCTCCGGCCCGATCGCGCCGTACTCGTAGACCTGGATGATGTCCGGCGCGTAGAGCCTCTGCGCCAGGATCATGGCGATCTGCGGCATGCCGTATCCCACGAACACCGTGGACGAGTCCCCGACCGCGCGCGCGGACTGGCAGATCATGAACTCGACGTCTGTGAACTTCCCGCTCATGGCCTGTACCCCTCCCGGATGGTCTCGTTCTCGCACAGCCTCGTCAGCCGCTCGATGCCGATGAGCTGCAGGTACTCGTAGTGGTCCTTGACCCCGTACACGTACTTGTCCAGGTACTTCTTCACGCCCGCATCGTCGCGGGCCGCGAAGAACTCGTCCAGGTTCTCCGCATCGTACGTGTAGTAGCCAGGCGTCGTGCCCGGATGGCCTCCCCACGGCGCGACGACCACCGCGTCCACGAGGAAGTACGGGAGCGTGGTGAGGCCGGGATTGCGCTTGATCTCCTCGGTGGGGATCAGCTCCTCGGTCGAGACGATCACGCGCTTCGATGCCATTGCCGTCTCGACGGGCGAGATGGACGGGCCGAAGATCCGGCAATTGCCGTGCACGTCGCACTGGTTGACGTGGATGATGGCCGCGTCGGGGTACACGGCCGGCACGACCGTGATCCTCTTCTTCGTGTAGGGGTCCTGCACCACCATCGCGCCCGAGTGCTTGAACGTGTCCGTCCCGGCCAGGCTCCTGACGGGCAGGAACGGCACGCCCATGGCCGCGGCCTTGTGCCTGAGCGCCAGAGTGCCGTTGGACCAGTCGATGGTCTTGACGCGGCCGTCCTCGATCGCCTTGAACAGCGGTCGCCCCAGCCCGGCGAACCCCACGTCGATCTTCGAGACGCACCCGCCTCCCACGAGGATCGACGTGTCCAGCAGCGTGAACTTCGCCGCGATCCACAGGTCCTTCTTGCGCTGCCTGCAGATCTCGCGTTCCAGGCTCATGGGCCCACGGACCATGCTGGAGAGGTCGTAGCTGAGGTAGTCGCCGTCGCTCACGAACCTCTCCACGGCGTCGTGCTCGTCCGTCACCTTGTCGATGAGCTTGCGCGTCTTATTCTCGCGCATCCAGGCCCGGGCCTCGTCCACGTCCCAGAGGCGGACCTCGCCCTGACCTTTCTCGAGGATTTCCATCCGCTCCTCCGTGCCAAGTCTCGCGGCGGCGTGCACCGCAAAAGGCCGACTCTAGCCGCACACAGGCCCGGCGTTCAACCCGTTCGGCCCCTCGAAGCGATTGAAATCGACGTGAAGTTCAGCTAGCTTCCGTGCTCTGGAGGACAGACCCATGGCATTCAAGATGTTCGGCAGGAAGATCAGCAAGGTGGGCATCGTCGGCTCCGGCCAGATCGGGCCCGACATCGCCCTGCACTTCAGGCAGGTGCTGCTCGCGTTTGACGTGCCCGTCGTGGTCGTCGACGTGGCCGAGAAGGCCCTCGAGCAGGGCCGCAAGCGCTGCGAGAAGAAGATCGGCAAGCTCACCGACAAGGGCAGGATGAAGCCCGAGAAGGCTCAGGCCCTCCTGGGCGGCATGACGTGGACAACGGACTACGCCGGCATCGAGGGTGCGGACCTGATCGTCGAGGCCGCCACCGAGAACCCGGAGATCAAGCACAAGATCTTCAAGGCCATCGAGGAGAAGGCGTCGAGGACCGGCCTGCTCCTGTCCAACTCCTCGCACATGGAGCCCGAGGCCATCTACGACGAGATCGCCGACCGCTCGCGCTGCGCCGTGACGCACTACTTCTTCCCCGCCGAGCGCAACCCCATCGTCGAGGTGATCCCGGGCAAGGACACGTCGCGCGAGACCACGGACTTCCTCCTGCGGTTCTACGAGGCCGTGGGAAAGGTCCCGATCGAGGTGCAGAGCCGCTACGGCTACGCCATCGACCCGATCTTCGAGGGGCTGTTCGAGGCCGCGGCGCTGTGCGTCGAGGAGGGCCTCGGCACGGTCCGTGAGGTGGACTTCGCCGCGCAGAAGGGCCTCAAGATGGGCGTGGGGCCGTTCACGGCCCACAACCTGACGGGCGGCAATCCGCTGACCCACCACGGCCTCATGAACATGACCGCGAAGATCGGACCCTGGTTCAAGGTCCCGAAGCTCCTGAAGAACGCCATCGACGAGGGACGGAGCTGGGGCACGGCGCAGAGGGGCGAGAAGGTGGAGATCGATCCCGGCAAGCAGCAGGCCATCACGGACGAGATGATGGGCGCCTACTTCGGGATCGTGTGCGAGATCCTCGAAAGCGGGATCTCGAACGTCGCCGACATGGAGATGGCCGTGGGGATGGCCCTGGCCATGATGCCGCCCTTCACGTACATGAACAAGGTGGGCGTCTCGAAGGCTCTCACCCTGGTGGAGGCCTACGCGAAGAAGCACCCGGACTTCGTCGTCTCCGACGTGCTCCGCAACCAGGCATCCTCGGGCGAGCCGTGGAAGATCCCGCTCGTCATCCGCCGCGACGAGGGCGACGTGGCCGTGGTCACGATCCGCCGGCCGGCCGTCCTCAACGCCCTCAACGACGAGGTGATCCGGCAGGTGGGGGAGGTCTTCGGGCAGATCAAGACGGACGAGGCCATCAAGGGGGCCGTGGTCACGGGCTTCGGCACGCGCGCCTTCGTCGCGGGCGCGGACATCACCGAGCTCGCCTCGCTCGAGACCGAAGAGCAGGCCTACGAGAAGAGCCTCTCGGGCCACGGCTCCGCCCTGGCCATCGAGAACCTGGGCAAGCCCGTGGTGGCAGCGCTCAACGGCCTGGCCTTCGGAGGAGGCAACGAGCTCGCCATGGCGTGCAACGCCCGCATCGCGGTGGACACGAAGATGCTCGTGGGCCAGCCGGAGCCCAAGCTGGGCATCATCCCCGGATTCGGCGGCACGCAGAGGCTGCCCCGATGGGTGGGCCTGAAGAACGCCTGGAAGATCCTGCGCGACGGCGAGCCCATCTCCTCGGCCGAGGCCCTCGAGATCGGCCTCGTGCGCGAGATCGTCAAGGCAGACGCGCGCGGAGCGGCGATCCTGCTCGTTCGCGACATGATCTCGGGCAAGGTGGAGACGCCCCGCATCCCCACCGACCCCATCGACGTCCCGGACGATCTGCCCGACGTGGACATCGGCCATCTCTCGACGAAGATCGACGGGATCATGCAGGAAGCCATCATCAACGGCGCAAAGACCACCCTGGCGAAGGGGCTCGAGATCGAGGCGCGGTGCTTCGGCAAGTGCCTGACCGCCGACGACATGCGCATCGGCATGAAGAACTTCATCGAGAACGGCCCCCGGGCCAAGGCGGAGTTCAAGAACTCCTGACGGCATTGCTCCTGGATCTCTCTCAAAATCGCGCTATGCTCTCCATGCCCTCACCGGGGGAACATGGGAGGCACCTCATGAATACGTTGAACAGACTCCTTCTCGCAGCGATCCTCGTCTTCGGCACAGCGGCCTGCTCCGAGACCGATCCACACCTCGACGGCACGGCCGACCCGACGGGCGACCCGGCGGCCGAGGACATGGCCGCGGAGGTGCCCGACGGCCTGGACGCGCTCGACACGTCGGACCCCGACGCCGCGGACCCGCCGCCCGACGACGGGTTCGTGGACACGATCGGCACGGTGTGCGCCACGGCCGACGACTGCCAGAACGGCCTGTACTGCGACGGCGTTGAGCAGTGCCCGTACGGGTTCTGCACCGCGGGCTCGCTCACGAACTGCGGCGACGGCATCAACTGCACCGTGGACACGTGCAACGAGGAGACCGACTCGTGCGATCACGAGGTGGACGACACGGCCTGCGACGACTCGAACCCCTGCACCACGGACACCTGC
>JAFDER010000232.1 GCA_019310245.1 Deltaproteobacteria bacterium | reverse complement strand
AGGCCGTAGGGCTGGTGGCAAACGAGACCACCTCGACCTGGACGATTCCGTTGATGCAGACGAGGTCCTCCTGGATCGCCCGGGCGACCAGATCGCCCGCCCTGGGGTCACCGCCGGGGCGGTAGTACTCTATGAACGCCGAGCTATCCACGAGGATCATGACTCGTTCCTCAGCTCGTGAAGGCGGTCCTGGTCCACATCCAGATCGATCTTTCCCCTGTTGTGGAGTGCCTTCTCGAGCCTCTTTCTTCGAAGAATCTCCGAAAGTGCGAGGCGGATGGCCTCTGAACGGGATCTCACCTCGAGAACCTCGCAGACGCTGTTGATCAGCTCCTCGTCCACCGTGACGCTCATACGGTGTCCCATGTTGCACCTCCTGATCGCACCACTTACATGCACCAGTATACGATGAATGATCCTGGACGACCAGAGGTTGAGGACTGCATCGCCTCGCCGAGTCGGGAAGTTTCCTTGAAAGACGCGTGCGAACCGAGGACATCGACCTGACGGACTGAATCAGAGGTGTGGGGGGCGGGAGGGGTAGCGGCCCGTGCGGGAGCGGTGCCAGATCCTGCCGATGTCGCGGGCCATCTTGAGGCCGTCTCTGACCACGTGCACGGAGCTGCCGGGGGAGTTGGTCATCTCGAGCGGGACCAGGTCGATCCTGAGGCTCCAGAGCCTGGCGAGGCAGAGGATCTCCACGTCGAAGCCGAACCCGTCGATGTCGAGAACGTCGAACAGGGCGTGCGCCACGTCGCGGCGGAACATCTTGAGCCCGCACTGCGTGTCCTTGATCCCGAGATCGAGAGTGGCCTTCACGAGCACGTTGAACGCGCTGGAGGCGAGCCGCCGGGAGGTCGTGTAGGCCCGGCGCGCATCGCTCGTGGCCTTGTCGCGCGCTCCGATGGCGAGATCGGCGCCCGAGGCGAGTCGATCCTGCAGCTCGTCGATGACGGTCAGCCCGTACTCCAGGTCCGCGTCGAAGAACACGACGGCGTCGCCGGTGCACCGGCGCACTCCCGACCTCAGGGCGGCGCCCTTGCCGCGGTTCTCGGCGCACAGGACGGGCACGACGCGCCCGTCGCGGCCGGCCGCGGCCTCGATGAGGCCTCCGGTCCCGTCAGTGCTCCCGTCGTTGACGAGCACGAGCTGGGTGTGCGGGTGCTCGTCGAAGTACTCGAGGACCGAATCGATCGTCGCGGGCAGGCGGTGCATCTCGTTGAAGGCCGGGATGAGGATGGACAGCTCGGGGCTCATGGGCCGCCTCCGGGCGAGGCGAGGATCTCGCCCAGCGGGGCGCAGGCGATGCCGGCGGCGACGATGCGGGCGGACCACCTGCCGCGATAGCCTGCGGCCACCTGTCCCTCCGGGCACATGATCTCGAAGGGACTGCCCGTGGCCGCCGTTCCGAGCTGTTCGGTCCTGTGGGGGTCGGAGAGGATCTCGGCTCCCTCCTTGCTGGCATCCATCTTCGCACAGATGAGCCCGATTCCGTCAATGAGATCGCCGTAATTGCCGAACATCCCGACGGCCGCCTCGCCGGGCCCGCACCCGACCGTCCGCTCCACGCTCGGAGGCTCCTCCCCGCAGTAAGGGCCCGTGGTGGGCGGCGGGCCGGCGGGTTTCACCTGCCGGCAGGAAGGCACGAGCGAGCGCATGACGAGGGGCTTTCCGTCCCTCATCTCGCTGCTGCCCCGCAGGGAGAACAGGGCCTCTCCGGCGGGGCAGCTCCAGCGCACTTCATGGCCGTGCACGCCTCCGACGACCTGCTCGCGGGCGAGGCCGGGCAGGGAAGAGAGCATCCTTCCAGGGACGTCGGCCGCAGGGTCGACCACCCAGCGTGCGGGAGGCCTGTGCGGATTGACGAACCACCGCCAGAGAGCGGAGGACGGCGCCTTCTCGAGCAGCCAGGCCTCGCTTCGGGGGCTCTGCGGGGTGGGCCCGTGCCAGGCGACGTCGATGGCCACGAACCTGCGGTTCCACACCCTGGTGTCGTGCTTGAGGGAGAGCTGGTGCAGCCTCTCGATGTCATCGGGGTTCGTGATCCTGTGGACGTCGGCGATGAACAGCACGTGCTTCGCCATCGTGCGGTCCTTGGGATGGATGACGATCTCGGACCGCTCCTGCGTGGGACCGTCGAGATAGTAGAAGAGCTCGATGTGGCGGTGGCGGATCGAGTCGTGCACGAGCCATGAGACGTCCCCGCGCGGGTAGAGGGCTTGCATGTGCCTGGCCCACATGGCCTCAGGGTAGCCGTCGTGATAGGGCCTGAAGTACATGGCATGACCGCTGTTGACGCCCCACGAGAACTTCTGCGCGGCGAACACGGCCTGGTAGCCGATGATCGGCACGATGACGATCGCCATGACCGCGGCCTTCATCCGCGGGCCGGACATCCTCCTGCGCGGGATGGAGTTCAGCCAGGCGGAGAGGGTCAGCAGCGCGTCCGCTCCACCGATGGCGAGGGCCACGCCGACCCAGTAGGTCCAGTAGGAGTGGATGTACCCGGCCTGCTTGAAGACGACCGAGTGGATGATCTGCGCGGCGAGGAACACGGACGGCAGCAGATCCCTCAGGCCCACCCTTGCCTCCAGCGTGCGCTTGAGGGTCAACCTCGTCCACTCGACCAGCAGGACGAGGAAGACCACGCCGTGCAGGTCCATGCTGCGGTGGAAGATGAGGGAGAGGTAGCCGGGATAGCCGGCGGCGCGGAACCGGAACGCCGCCCACATGTCCTCGAGTCCTCCGTGCTGGAAGTGGATCCAGAGGAAGAAGCCGAGGAAGTTCAGGAGGACGACGAGCACGAAGGAAGAGACCCACGTGAACTCCGGCTTCCAGAGCGGGCGGAAGCCGCGCTTGAGTGCCGAGACAAGAGCGTGCAGGGCGAGGAAGAACGCGATGTAGTACCCGGGCCAGACGAACTGGACGGCCAGGGTCACCGAGATGAGGGTGGAGGCGAACCAGATCTTGCGTGATGTCTGCAGCCAGCGGATGTACGAGTAGACGAGGAGCAGGCACCAGAACATGCCGGCCTGCTCGTGGTCGACCATGTTCGCGAAGATCGTGTGCATGGGGATGAGGACGAAGAAGGCTGCCGAAAGCAGGGCCATGAGATCGCCCCACAGCCTCCTGACCGCGAAGAAGAGGAGGATGAGAGTGGCCAGGCTGTACGTGGCCGGGACGAGGCGGCTGGCGACCTCGGACGGCCCGAACACGGCCTGCACGGCGACGAGGTGCAGGTGGAGCAGCATCGGGTGGTGAATGAAGACCTCGTTGCTCGTGGGAGGCTTGAGCCCGGTGTAGTAGAGGGCCGGGCCGACCACGCCGAAGCGCAGCGTGTTCCTCGCGCCGTTCGAGAACGCGGCGCCGTTGAATCCGTTGTGGCCGATCTGCCAGTAGTTGCCCAGCCGGTGCGTGCAGGCCAGGAGGAAGAGGAGGAAGACGACGGCCACGGCGGTCCAGTAGGCCACATTGCGGCACAGGGTCCGCCTCGAGGCGTCATCGCTGCCGGTTCCGATCCCCATCTCCATGCATCCCTTGCTCGTGACGCACGGAGTTTATCGTTCGATTCCCGGCCCGACAAGCGGCGCGGAACCCCGGAACATCACCTCGTGATGGTGCCCAGGGCCTGCTCGTCATCCAGACGGGGAGAGTGGGCTCCGCAGGAGTCGGACTCGGAGATCTCGCGGTTGCGCGACACGTAGAAGCCGTGCTCCTGGAGCACGGCGTGCTTGGGCAGGATGTTGGTCTCCAGGTCGATGTGGAAGAAGCCCGGGAAGAGATCCGGATGCTGCTGGATGAATTCGAAGATGAAGCGGTGCTTCTCGCTCATCTGCAGCTTGCCGTCCTCGCAGATCTCGTGGCCGGTGAGCATGTACTCGGGGAAGAGGCCCGGGTAGTACTCGAGCTCCTTGATGTCCTTGTACTCGTTGTAGATGTCGGTCTGCGGCAGGAGGCAGAAGAGCGAGGGTAGGATCCGGGAGCCCACGAGGCGGAACGAGATCATATGGAAGACGGTCTGATTGAAGTCCTCCATGGTCTCGAAGGGGAAACCCCAGATGAAGAAGGAGTCCACGCGGGGGAAGTACAGGCAGGCCTCGGAGACCACCTCGGTGGCCTGCTCGATGCTGAAGCCCTTGTTCGTGCGCTCCAGGATCCTGTCCGACCCGGACTCGATGCCGTAGCGGATCTCGACGCATCCGGCGCGGGCCATGGCCCTCATGACGTCGGTGTCGGTGAGGTTGACGCGGGCGAAGGCCTTCCACTTGACGTCGGCGAGGCCTTCCTTCTCGAGGGCCTCGCAGAAGTGCAGGACCTTCTCCTTCGAGGAGACGAAGAACTCGTCCTGGAACAGGAACAGCATGACGCCGTGCTCGCGGTGCAGGTGCGCCATCTCGGCCACGATGGACTCGGGGCTCCGGAAGTGGGGCTTGCGACCCCAGATCGGCGCCACGGAGCAGAACGTGCACGCGTACGGGCACCCGCGGGAGGTGATCACGTTGTGGCCCGCGTAGCGGGAGTAGTCGATCTTGTGGTACGCGGGAGTGACGATGTCGTCGAGCCGGTCGATGCGCGGGGCCGGGTCGTTCCTCACGATGGAGCCGCCGTCCCGGTACACCACCCCCGGGACGCCCGACACGTCGCCGCCGTTCGTGAGGGCCCGCACGAGGGTCACGGCCCCCAGCTCGCCCTCTCCATGGGCGACCAGGTCGATCCAGGGGAACCGCTCGAGGATCTTCTCCTCCACCGAGAAGGGGCCCACCCCGCCGAGAACGATCGTCCGGTCCGGGTACCTCTCCTTGATCTCCTTCGCTGCCAGGATCGTGAACGGAAGTAGGTTCGCCATGCACGAGAGGCCGATCACCGGCGCGGGGTCGGCGCAGAAGTCGGCGAGGTTCGAGGGCTCGAAGGGCTCGTCATGGGTGCTGAGCTGGTAGTCGCGGAAGTCCACGTCGAAGCCCGCGTTCTCCAGGGCCGAGCACAGGTAGAGCGGCCCCAGCGGCACGTGGGTCTCGCGCTCGATGGCGTCCACGTAGCGCACCACCAGCATGTTGAGGTTGACCAGCGTGATGTCGCTCAAGGTCTAGTCCTCTTCGCCCGGGGAGGAATCATCCGGCATGTCAGGGAGGGCACCCCCCTTGGGAGTGGGCGGGGGGATCTCGACCTCCACATCGCCCGGCATGTCCGCGAGGGAGCCCTTGGTCGGGTGGGGGGGGGCCACGACCTGCACCTCGCCGGGCGGGTCGGGGACGGCGCCTCCCGGCGCGGGAACCTCGGTCTTGATCTCGACCTCGTCGGGTGCGACGCCGCGTGTGATGTGCTCGTCGGTCTTGATCTGGACGCCGGTGTCGGTCGTGGCGGTGTCCACCGCGTCTGCCGCGGTGGAGGCATCGACGACCTGGCCCGCGTCGACCTTCGGGGGATCCTCGACGACTCCGCCCGCCGGCGGCTTGCACCCCCCAGAGACCACGGCCGACGTGCTGGCTGCCAGGGTCACCACGGCGGTGGCCACCGCCTTCATGAACTTGCGCTTGCCGTGCTGGGCCGGGCGGATCTGGGAGATGATCGCATCGAGCCTCGAGTCGGGGATCGCCTCGAGCATCTGTCTCTCCAGATCGGTGAGATGGAGGCCGTGGCACTCGATGGTGCCGAAGCGATCCTCGAACAGCTGCTCGCGGAATTCAGGATCGATGGACGCCTTGTATATGGTCTTCTCGAT
>JAFDER010000231.1 GCA_019310245.1 Deltaproteobacteria bacterium | reverse complement strand
GTCGAGGCGGTGTCGTGGTACACCTGCCAGCTCAGGCTGGGGCCGCGGCAGCCGACCACCGTCGTGTCCCAGGTGACCTCCGCGGTGCCGTCCGCGCACCCGATCGTGCTGACGTCCATGGGCAGGCACGTGCCCAAGACGCAGGCCTCTCGAGTGGCACACGCCGCACCGCACGATCCGCAGTTCTCGGGATCCATGCTCGTGTCCGAACAAACTCCCGAGCAGTTGACGAGCGGCGAGGCGCATGTGACGCCGCAGAGCCCGGAGTCGCACACCTCGCCGTCCTCGCACGCGGCGTCGCATGCGCCGCAGTTCAGGCGGTCCGAGTCGAGGTCGCGGCACGAGCCCGCGCAGTCCGTGAAGCCGCCGGGGCAGGCCGCGATGCACGAGCCGTCGTAGCACACGTCGCCGCTGCCGCAGGCGTGCGCGCACGAGCCGCAGTTGGCGGGGTCGCGCTGCAGGTCGCGGCAGGCCCCGGAGCAGAGCGTGAGCCCGGCGATGCAGGAGTTGACGCAGGCGCCCGCCTCGCAGATCTGGCCCGAGGCGCAGGCGTTGCCGCACGAGCCGCAGTTCGAATGGTCCGTGTCCAGGTCCGCGCACGATCCGGAGCAGTCGACGTAGGGTGACGGGCACGTGAACGAGCAGGCGCCCGTGAGGCACACCTCGCCGTCCGCGCAGATGGTGCCGCAGTCGCCGCAGTTCGACGGGTCGTTCGAGAGGTTCTTGCAGGTCCCCGAGCAGTTCGTGTACCCGTCCGGGCAGTCCGGAGCGCACGTGCCGTCCACGCACACGTAGCCCGCCCCGCAGGTCATGCCGCACGAACCGCAGTTGTAGTAGTCGCTCGTGAGGTCGCGGCACGTGCCCGAGCAGTCCGTGAAGCCCTCGGTGCACGAGAGGGTGCAGGTGCCGTTCGTGCACACGTGTCCCGACGGGCAGGCCGCGCCGCAGGCCCCGCAGTTGGCCTCGTCGCCCAGCAGGTCGGCGCAGATGCCCCCGCAGCTGTACATGCCCTGAGTGCAGTCCTCGCTGCCGGCACAGGATGCGATGGTCATCGTGAGAGCGAGAACCATGATGAAGCGTCTCATGAATGAGATTCTACTCCAGTAGGTGCGGATCTCAAAGTGGGGGGCGGAGAACTGCTCGGGATCTCTAGGGAAACGTGCAAACGACGCCGTCGACGATTCCCGTCGAGGCCCCACTCGTGCCCAGCGACCAGTGGTGCGAGTTGAGCCACCCGCACCCGCCGCGCGTCTGCGAGTAGGTGTCCCAGCGCGTGGCGAAGTAGTTGTGGCCGTCGCAGCCCCCGCCGTTGTAGGCATACTTGACGTCGTTCGTGTAGCCGGGTCCGGTGAGGTGGGTGTTGACGATCCACGCGTCGGCCATGGACCACCCGGGCGCGCAGTACGTGGCGATGCTCGTCTCGTAGTGGCCCCAGTTGATGGTGGGCCCCCTGCAGCCGACGACGGTCGTGTCCCACACGACCTCGGCCGAGCCGTCCGTGCACCCGATGGAGCTCACGGACACGGCCTGGCACGTGCCAGAGACGCAGGCTTCGGCAATGGCACAGGCCGTACCGCACGAGCCGCAGTTCTCCGGGTCCATGCTCGGGTTCGAGCACTCGCCGGAGCACACGACGAGGGGCGAGGCGCAGGTGAGGCCGCAGAGCCCGGAGTCGCAGACCTCGCCGTCCTCGCACGCCGTGTCGCAGGCGCCGCAGCTCAGCCTGTCGGAGTCGAGGTCGCGGCACGAGCCCGCGCAGTCGGTAAAGCCGCCGGGGCAGGCCACGATGCACGAGCCGTCGTAGCACACGTCGCCGCTGCCGCAGGCATGCGCGCACGAGCCGCAGTTGGCGGGGTCGCGCTGCAGGTCGCGACAGGCCCCGGAGCAGAGCGTGAGCCCGGCGATGCACGAGTTGACGCAGGCGCCCGCCTCGCAGATCTGGCCCGAGGCGCAGGCGTTGCCGCACGAGCCGCAATTCGCGTGGTCGATGCTCAGGTCCGCGCACGAGCCGGAGCAGTCGACGTACGGCGACGGGCACGTGAACGAGCAGGCGCCCGTGAGGCACACCTCGCCGGGCGCGCAGACGGTGCCGCAGTCGCCGCAGTTCGACGGGTCGTTCGAGAGGTTCTTGCAGGTCCCCGAGCAGTTCGTGTATCCGTCAGGGCAGTCCGGGGCACAGGAGCCGTCCACGCACACGAAACCCGCCCCGCACGTCATGCCGCACGAGCCGCAGTTGTAATAGTCGCTCGTGAGGTCGCGGCACGTGCCCGAGCAGTCCGTGAAGCCCTCCGTGCACGAGAGGGTGCAGGTGCCGTTCACGCACACGTGCCCCGACGGGCAGGCCGCGCCGCAGGCCCCGCAGTTGGCCTCGTCGCCCAGCAGGTCGGCGCAGATGCCCCCGCAACTGTACATGCCCTGTGTGCAGTCCTCGCTGCCGGCACAGGATGCGATGGTCGTCGTGAAGGCGAGAATCGTGATGAAGCGTCTCATGGGTCAAATCCTACTCCACGAGGCGCGATTCGCAAGATGAGGAGCGCTAGAGCAGCGTGCCCCTGAACGCGAAGGCCAGGACGATGTAGGGAATGGCCTGGTGCACCTCCTGGCCCGTGCGGTAGCGGTGCTTGAGCCACCAGTTGGCGATGAGAAGCAGCGTTGGTTTCTCGAAGGCCTTCCACTTCGTCGTGAACGAGTAGCCGACGAGCGGGCCTATCCTGTGCGTGGGCGAGTTCGGGTTCTTGTGCGGCTCGCCCGGCGCGAAGGCCCTCTCGTCGTAGAAGGCGTGGGCCAGGCTGTAGCGCACGCCTGCGATCAGGCCGAACTCGGCAAGGTAGAGCACGTCCGTGTTGTTGAACAGCACCCACGAGCGGTTCTGGGGTAGAAGGTCCCATTCGATCTCGTAGTACACGTTATCCCCGGCCTCGAGGTCGACATGCGCGTAGGCGGCCTTGAGCTCGCTCCTGACGGCCACGGGCCCCACCTTCGCCTGGAGCAAGGCCCCGAGGAAGAAGTACACGGCGTGCGTCGAGTAGTTCTCTCCCAGCTGTCCGAGGCGCTCGATGGCGGAGTCGCCGTACTCGGCAGAGGCCGTGGGAAACGAGACGAGGTTGTCGAACGGCGTGAAGTAACGCACCCACTGCACGGATGCCGTTAGCTTCAGGATGGCAAGGGGCTGGAGCTCCGCGCCGAATCCCAGGAAGACAGCCGTGGGCTTGAACGAGGAGATGAGATTGGCGCCGATGAACGTGTCCTTGAGCAGGATGTGGTCGCTGCTCGACAGCGACTGCCGTGCGTGGAGCTGGAAGTCGTTCTTGGTGCCGAGCGGGTTGATCCTGCCAACGAGGAGCACGCTGTAGCCCAGGGTGGTCTTCTTGACCGTCTCGGCGGGGGTTGGCTCCTCATCGGAGGCTCGCGCGTATCCCGCCAGGGCGAGCCACGTGGCTGCCAGGGCCGCACATCCCCCTGCCAGGCACCCGCGCATCGTCAATTCTTCGAGTCCTCGAGGGAGATCAGGATCTTGCCGATGGGTGAGTGGATGCGCGACTTGACGAGGATTCCGTCGTCGAGCCTCCACTCCTCTACCGTGCCGTTCGAGCTCTTGATCTTGAAGTGCACGAGGCTCGCATCTCGGCCCATCACGTGGGCGTCCTCGCGGCCGAGGATCGATATCGTCGCCTTCTTGACCTTGCCCTGTCCGGCGAACAGCACGCGCACCTTCTTCTTGGTGCCGACCTTGCCCGCGTAAAGCGCCTTCTCGATGGAGACGCGGTCGTACTCGGAGTCCTCGATCCGCACCTTCTTCGTCTTCTTGCCCTTCTTGCGCTCGATGTCCCAGCCGCCGTCCGAGCGGCTGCCCGTGGCGTGGATCTTCTGGCCGGGCTTGTGGTGGCTGATGTCGAAGGACAGGGCCCTGCCGTTGCCGTCGTACTTGACGAGGGTCGTGCCTCCCATGTCGACCTTCATCCCCATGAACGTGGTCTTGATCTTGGTCTCGAGCGTCAGGACGCGGCCGCTCGCCGAGTCCTCGAGCACGGCCTTGCTCGTGCCCACGGATTCACCGTTCATCTTCACGGAGTACTCGAGCACGAGCTTGGATGCGGTCTCGGCCAGGGCCAGGGGGGCGCCTGCGAGGATGAAGGCAAGCAGGACGAGATGTCGTCGATTGTACATGCCAGCTACAG
This sequence comes from Deltaproteobacteria bacterium, assembly GCA_019310245.1. Lineage (GTDB taxonomy): Bacteria > Myxococcota_A > Polyangia > DRWM01 > DRWM01 > JAFDER01. The sequence goes on along the minus strand of JAFDER010000231.1, from coordinate 1,541 downwards.
CATAGACGTTTCCCGGCAGGGATCAACGCATGGCTCGCATGCCACGGCGGTGTGCTGTAAGGTGGCTCTCCGGGAGGCAGCCATGAAGAACACACTCGCAATCGTGCTGACTGCGGCGCTCGGATGGAGCTGCGGCGGCGGGCAGGCCCAGCCGGAGACCCCTGCACCAGCCGATCCCCACGCGCAGACGGTCGCGGCCGGGTACACGGTCGCTACGGAGAAGCTCTCCGCTGAGAGCGTTCCGGAGAACCTGTTCATGAAGGTCGAGGTGGAGGGCCACGGCACCATCCTGATCGAGTTCTACACCCAGGACGCCCCGCTGAACGTCACGAACGTCGCAAACCTCGCCATCGAGGGCTTCTACGACGGGCTCACGTTTCACCGGATCATCCCGGGCTTCGTGGTCCAGGGTGGAGACCCCGAGGGCACGGGCGCCGGCGGGCTGGGCTACACCGTACCTGCAGAGATCAGCAAGCTGCACGAGAAGGGATGCGTGGCCATGGCGCGCAAGCCCGACGAGGTGAATCCGGACCGGGAATCCTCGAGCTGCCAGTTCTACTTCTGCCTCGAGGCCCTCGAGAAGCTCGACGGAGGCTACACGGTGATCGGCAAGATCATCGAGGGACTCGACGTCATGGAGAAACTGGGGCAGGTCGAGACCAACGAGAACGACCGACCCACGCACATGCTCGTCATGGACAAGGTCACCGTGCTGACGAAGTAGCTCTTTGATATCCGTCCAGTATCATTCAATATCTCATCCTATGAAGTAACGATGTGAAGTAACCTGGGTACGTGTGGGGCGTCGCATAAGAACCTGTTATGTAAACAGTATGGGCTGTGGTAGGCTTCAGCCTCATGAGCGGGCGGGAGCGGCGATACGGGTCGCGGGAGACGGACGTTGGGTGTCCGGGCTGCGGCGAGGGCACGCTCCACGTCATCGTCAGCTGCATGTCCGCCAAGGTCACCTGCCCGGACTGCCACGCGGCGTTCACTCTCTCCGAGCTGTCCGGGAGGCTGGCCCCGGAGGACTTCTCACGTCTGGCCGATGTCGTGGGTGACAGGACGAGCGACCGGGTCTAGGAATCCGAACCTGACACGGGAGGCAGGCAGAGAAGCGAGCTCCCCGTGTCGAGGGTCTTGCAGGAATAGCCCTCGCCGGTCCTGCAGACCTCGTCCGACGAGCAGCGCTTGAAGCAGTAGAAGTCGTAGCCCATGAAGTCGGCGCACACGGCGTCCGGACCGCAGTCAATGGCAGATGTGCACAAGGCGGTGCAGTAGCCTCCGGGAAACTCCGCGTACCCGGAGATGTCCTCGACGCACTGGCGCGACGAGCCGGGAACGCCGCCGCAGTCCGTCGCGGCGTAGCACGGATCGCCGGCAACAGCGCTGCCCGTGGGGTCTGGCGTGCCCTCCGTCGGCGTGTCCGGGACGGAGTCGGAGCCCTCGTGTGACGTGTCGTACGAGTACTCCGGATAGGCGTCGTAGTAGTAGTCGTCCTGGTCGCAGCCGGCCAGGAACAGGACCGCCGCCGTCAGGAT
>JAFDER010000230.1 GCA_019310245.1 Deltaproteobacteria bacterium | reverse complement strand
CCACGAGCAGGGTGCCCACCTCTCCGGGCTCGAGCCCCTCGTGGTTGATCTCCACGGTGAGCACGCCCTCCTCGCCCACGCTCGAGCGCACCACCTCGAATCCCTCGCCGGCCACGGCCTGCTCGAGCTCCGTGCCCTTCGGGATCGTGCCCTTGAGCTTCAGGGCCAGCGTGGCGCGGCCCGTGACGGCGCGGGTGACGAGCACCTCGATGCCGGCGATGTCGAGCGCCTTGCACGAGCCCTTGCTCACCTTGTCGTCCGTGGGCTTTCGAGGTGGCTTGTCGCCGGGTGGCTTGCACCCTGCGGGCACGATGGCCAGCCCGGAGGCGATGAGAATGACCTGGAGCTTCTTGTTGAGGTTGAAGAATGCCATTGTCCTTAGAGTCTCGTGGGCCGGGAATATTGAGTCAAGCACGTTTGCTTCCTCACGGCGCCGCGTGGCACAGTGATCCCGATGGCCGGTCTGTCCATTGTTTTGCTCGCCTCGGCGCTGGGATGGGCGCCCCACCACGTCATCGTGGAGCTGGAGCCGGACGCCGCGGCGCTCGTGGCGGCCCCGCTCGCGTTGGCCGGCGGAGTGGCCCTCGAGCCCTTGCTGCCGCAGGGCTCCGCGCTCTCCTCCACTCATCTCGGACGGGTGTTCATCCTGGTGCTCGATCCGTCGGTGGATCCCGCGGCCGCCGCGGCGGTGCTTGCCGCGGTGGAGGGCGTGGTGCGCGCCGGCGTGGATCCGCGGGGCAGGGGAGCCGACGTCATTCCGGACGATGGCGACTTCCCCGATCAGTGGTCCCTGCACAACGACGCCGACACGGACGTGAACGCGCCCCAGGCCTGGGAGAGGAGCACGGGCGGAGGCGTTCTCGTCGCGGTCGTGGACACGGGCGTTGACGCCTCCCATCCCCAGCTCGCGGGACTCGTGGATCCGGGATGGGATTTTGCGAACGACGACGACGATCCCGCGGACGATCACGGCCACGGCACGGCCATCTCGTCGGTCATCGCCGCGCGGGGCAACGACGGCACGGGCATGGCGGGCGTGTGCTGGGGCTGCCGCATCCTCGCCGTGAAGGTTCTGGACGAGAACAACGAGGGCTTCTACTCCCACTGGGTGCAGGGCATCGACCTCGCCGTCACGAGCGGCGCGTCCGTGATCAACCTGAGCCTGGGGGGCGACATGCACAGCCCCGAGCTCGAGACCGCCGTGACCGCGGCGCGCGACGCGGGGGTCGTCGTGATCGCGGCGATGATGAACGACGGCGACGGCACGCCCTACTATCCGGCAGCGTACGAGGCCGTGATCGCGGTGGGTGCCACGGACAGGCGCGGCCGCCGCGCCGACCTCATGAGCATCGCGGGCTGGGCCAGCTCGTACGGCGATCACATCGACCTGTGCGCGCCGGGCCTGGAGCTGGTCGCCTCGTCGCTCACCGGCGGCACGGAGTACTGGTCGGGCACGAGCATCGCCGTGCCGCTCGTGGCCGGCGGCGCGGCCCTGGCGCTGACCGTGCACCCGTCCGCGGAGCCGGAGCAGATCCGCGAGGCGCTGCGCGTCACGGCCACGGACGGCGAAGGCCTGCCCTCGGAGGACGTTCCGGGGTGGGATCCCTACCACGGCGCGGGGAGGCTGGACCTCGACCGGCTCACGGCCGTTGCCGCGGAGGGCTTCGCGGACGGCGACGACGACGGCGTGCCCGCGGGCATGGACTGCGACGACGCGGATCCGGAGGTGGGCGAGCAGTGCCCCGAGGATCCCGGCCCGGGCTCGTGCGGCTGCGCCATGGTCTGGTGAGAAGCCCGGTTGCCCGCAGGGGATCTGACGGCTAGGATTGAATCATGGCCATGCGAACAAGCTTGACGGTCCTCGCGCTCCTCCTGTCCCTGTCTCTCGTGCGCTGCTCCGACGACGGAGGCGGCGGCCCCGACGTGGAGGTGGACGTGGAGGTGGACGTGGACGTGCAGGACGACGGCGAGGACGATGCGCTCGAGGATCCGGTCGACGACCCGATCGAGGACGTGGTGGACGAGGAGGCCGAGGAGGAGCCCGATCCGTACTGGGAGGCGTTCCTCGAGGGAAGGGAGACCTACCTCAGGGACCTGTCCGTGCCGATCCTCGACTGCGTGAACCAGGACGACACCACGAACCCGTGCTTCCACGGGTGCATCGACTGGCACTCGGCCGTGGAGGGCGTGTGGGCGCTCATCGCGCTCTCGCGCGTGCTCGGCGACGAGAGCTTCGCCACAGCCGCGAACGCGATCCTCGATCCCGCCGACGTGGCGGCCGAGCTTGCCGTGCTCGAGTCGGGCGGCCCGGTGCCGACCGAGATCCCCTACGGCTACTCGTGGTTCATGAAGCTGGCCATCGAGCGCGGCGACTCGGGGGAGTCGGACCTGCTACCGCTCGCCGTCATCGCGGCCGACGCGCTCGAGACCTACCTGCGCGGCCTGACGAGCGGGAACATCGACGGCACGATCCGCTCGGACGCGTACACGAACCTGTCCTGGACCGTGTTCAACCTCTGGTCCTACGCCATGTGGACCTCGGACTGGGATCTCGTCGACTGGCTCGAGCACTTCACGCGCACCGAGATCCTGCCGCGCGAGTCCCTCTGTCCGCTCCTGCACACGCCCACCTACGTGCGTGGGTTCTTCCCGCCCTGCCTGCACCGCGCGCGGGCCATCGCCAAGATCCTGCCCGAGGTGGAGGTGGAGGCGTGGCTCGAGACGGCCCTCGCCTTCGGCCTGGACCTCGATCCGATCACCGAGCCCGAGACCCTGCACGCGGCCGGCGTCAACTTCTCGCGCACCTGGGGCCTGTACGCGCTGTGGGAGGCCACGGGAGACCGCAAGTACCGGGACATGTACGTGGAGCACATCGAGACCCACATGGCCATGACGGCGTACTGGCTCGAGGACTACAGCTACGCGCACTGGGTCCCGAACTTCGGCGTCTACTCCATCATGCTGAGCTACGACTGACCCGGCGGGCAAATGTCGCCCCGTGCTGCGCATCCAATGACCGTGCGGATCATCCTGGCAGGCGCCTGTCTCATGTGCATCTCGTGCGGTCCGCGCGCGGGGTGGCACGTGCGCTCCGGCCCGGGGACCGCCGGCATGCTCCTGTCCGGCCCGGCGACCGCCGTGCCCGTGCCCTTCGGGGTGGCCACGCCGGACGGGGACGTGGGATACGTCGCCGGCCGCGATGGAGGCATCGACGCGATCGACCTGCGCACCGGCAAGCTCCTGTGGTCGAGTCCGGAGGCGTTCCTTCCACTGCTCGCCGTGGACGGCGCGGTCATGGCCGCGGCGCAGGTGGCGGATCAGCCGAACGCCGTGGCCATCCTGGGGCTCGCGCGGGCCGACGGGTCCATCGTGTTCGAGTCGTATCCTCTCGAGTTCCCGGGCTGGGTGAGGCTCGAGGTGCACGAGGCCTGCTGCGGCGGGGGGGTGTCGGCGGGCGGCGCCGGGCTCATGGGCGGCGTGCTCGAGCTGGGATGGTCCGCATCCTGGACCTGCGTGGGCGGCATCAGCATCCTCGAGGACGAGAGCGCCGTCGGGCTCGCCCGCGTTGATCTCGAGACCGGCAGCGTGGATCTCCTCGACGCTGACGCGGGTCCCCTCGTGGTGACCGACGTGCCCGAGACCAGCCCGCTCATCGTCGCGGGCCGGGCGCTTTTCACGGACATCCGCACGTCCGGGACAGGCGATGGTGACGAGCGCGTGCTCGTCGCCGTGGACGCCGAGACGGGAGAGCACCTGTGGGAGCGTCCGATCAGGCCGCCGCTCGCCGTGCCCGTCTGCACCGCCATGTGACGGACGAGCAAACCGTCCTGTCCGTCACACCGCGTCCAGGTGCTTCACCTTGCGCAGCACGTCCCCGCCGGGCCGGCCCCGCCTCGCGGCTCTCCATCCCACCAGGTCCGGCCTCCTGCCCACGAGCACGATCACCAGGCCGTCCCTCTCGTCCCCCACCCTCGTGCCGCCGTCCACCCTGTAGCCAGCCGCACCTCCGGGACGAAGCGCCGCGCTCGGCGCCACGAAGCCGCGCTCGCCCCGCCCGCCGAGCCTGCGCGCCGCGCTCCTGCACGCCGGGTACGTGTCCACGCCGCCTGTCAGCACCCGCGCGGGCAGCTTCACTCGCGCCACCGGCGGCTCGCCCAGCTCCACGGCCCACAGGTCCCGCTCGATCCCGGCCAGGTCCTCCGGGTCGCGGATCTCCTCGTGCCTCAGCAGCTCGGCCCACGCGCCGTCCGGCGTGTCCGCGAACGCGTGCACGGGCTCCTGTCCTCCCAGCGCCCACCGGGACTCCGGCTGGTCTCGGCCGTCCTCGAGCAGGAACGGAAACCTGGAATCCACGTGCCGGTAGACGATCACGTGCCCACCATGTCCGCGAGCGAGCGCGCCAGCTCACGCACCCTCGAGGGCCCCCGTGCGTCGGGGTCCCACTCGCCGCCCAGGATGTTCCCCGGCGCCTTGCCGCCCAGCGCGCTCCTTGCCCTCGAGAACCACCGCCGGATCCCGTACTCGTTGTACGTGCCCGAAAGGTCGCCCACCACGAGCGCCAGGAAGTGCACCCTCATGGCCACATCCTGCGGCGTCCTGCGCGCTCCGGCCGCGTATCTCCTGATGCTCGAGCCGCTCACCCCCACCAGCTCGCCCAGCCCGTCCACCCCGAACATCTCCACGAGCCCGGGCCACTCCCTCTCCGGCACGGCCGAGCTCTCCAGCGCCTCGACCACCCGCTCGAGCACGAGCCTCATCCCCCGCTCCCCGGCCGACGCCAGCGCCCCCACGCCCACTCCCGCCCGCGAGATCCTCCCCAGCGCCTCGAGCACCACGTCCCTGTCCAGCGACCGTACCGTGAACCCCTCCAGCAGACCCATGGACGAGGCCCTCACCAGCACGCCCATGGCCAGCCGCGCCATCTCGGGCTCCCGGAACGGATCCGATACGGACTCAATATGGATTACTCCCATACTCCAAACATAATCCATATCGTATCCGATCTCAACCAGCCCTCCACCCCTGCATCGCCGCCAGCAACAGATCCGTGACCTGCTCGCATGTCAGACCTCGTCCAGAAGCTCCAGCCTGTGCTCCAGCGGACCGCCGGCAAGGGCGCGGGCCAGCCTGGCGTCGGCGGTGATCACCTTCCCGTCCACGCGCTCGGCCAGGGCCAGGTACACGGCATCGTGCGCGGAGACGTCGGCCGCGAGCGTGAGCTCGAGCGCGAATCCCGCGAAAGGCTCCATCTTCCAGAAGACGATGCCGAGCTTTGCGGGGAGCTCGAGGAGCCTCCTTGCCTGCACGGGCAAGGCATTGCCCTCGCGCACCTTCCTCGAGGAGATGCTCACGATCTCGGCGTGCAGGAGCTCGGGTGCATGGAGCGGCGTGCGCGTTCGCGCGAGCCGGCCCATCCTCTTCATGGCCTCATGCGACGACCTCTCCGCGAAGACGAGCTTGGCCACGAAGCTGGCGTCCAGCACGGCGGGGGTCATCTCCTGTCCCTGTCCTCTCGGATGATGTCGGTGCTGTCCGTGGTGCTGGGAAAGCCCTCGAGCTGCTCGCGCAGACGGGCGGCCAGCTTCAGCCCTGCGGCCGGATCCTGGCCCACCGCCCTGCGGACGATCTCGTGAAGCTCCTGCTGCACGGAGCGGCCGCTGGCCGCGGCGTGCGCCCTGAGTCGCCTGAGCGTTCCTGCGTCCACGTTGCGTATCAGGATGTCGGTCATGGTC
>JAFDER010000229.1 GCA_019310245.1 Deltaproteobacteria bacterium | reverse complement strand
GCTCAGCATCTTGATGGTGCCCATTTCGGAGATGGTCCTGAGCGCCTTTCTCGAGAGCCTTTTGTCCTTGAACACGTACCAGAGGAACGCGTGCGTATCGAGAAGGACCCGGCTCACGTGTACTCCTTCATCTCCTCGAGAGGCTCGTCGAAGTCGGGGGCCATGTAGTAGTCGTCGTTGCGAGCGCATCCGTGCTCGAGTGGCAGCCGCTCCTGCGTCACGGGGCGAAGCTCGGCCACCCTCTTGCCCCGTCTCGTGATGTAGAAGTGCTCCCCCTCCAGCACCCTCTGGATGATGTCCGAGAGATGGGTTTTTGTCTCGAAGATGCCTATTTCCATTGGCTTCATACTTGACTAGTAAACAGACTAGTCATTGATGTCAACCCTCATTCCCCTGTATCGCTGCCGCACGGGGAGAAGTTTCCATCGGTCCGCGGGACGCAGAGTCAGGCTGGCAGCATGGCCAGCATCTTGTCGATCTGGGCGATCATCCGCCTGCGCACGTGGGGCGGGTACTTCGAGGCGTTGCTCTCGACCCATCTCTCCACAACGCCCAGGATCCGGGCCATGCGCTTGTAGGGGCTGTCCCTCGAGGGCTCGTCCGGCGCGCCGACGAGGAGATCGTCGAGCCGGCCACCTGCCGCCAGGAAGGGCTCCACGATGCGCGCCACGGCGAGCAGGAGGCGCAGGGAGATCTTCTCTCTCGCGCCCCAGTCCGCGAGCTCGACGAGCGCCCCGGGATTCTTCTCGAGGACCCAGAGGCGGTCCCACTTCCAGGGGGTGAGAGCGGGAGGCTCGGCCTTGCGCCTCTGCCCGCGGTAGACCTTCGTCAGCACGTAGTAGTGGATGCACATGTAGAGCTGGTCCAGGGAGATCTCGACGTCATCGTCCTGCACGATGCACGTCAGGGAGTCGCGGCCCCAGGCGCCCTTGCGGCCGTAGAGCTCCCGGCTACCCTTGAAGATGCCATTGAAGATGTGCCCGCCCACCTCGAGGGCGAACTCGCTCGCGTGGCGCTTCTCGGCCTCGCGGATGAAGCGCACCGCCTTCTCGACGAGGCGGTCGAGCAGGGTCGAGGTCCATGGAGCTCTCATGGCGCCGCCTCCACGAGCAGGGAACGGATCCTCAGGAGCCGCTCGCGTATCCTCCCGGCGTACTTGCGGGAGAGCCGTCTCTTCCTGGTCCACGCGTCCACCACCATGAGGAGCCTGGTGGAGCGCAGGAGCTTGTGGCTCGTCGGGCGCGTGCGCTTCCTCTTCTTGTGGTGAGGCGAGACGAGGTCGGCCTCGAGCTCCTCGAGGCTCCCGCCCTCGTCGAGGTGGCGTCTCCAGAGCTTCACCGCGCGCTTGAGCTCGCGCGTCGAGATGCCGTTTCTCTCGGCCCAGCGGGCGAGGGCGACGAGGGCTTCGAGGTGGTCGCTGATCTCGTCGAGCACGCCGAAGTGCCTGAGGTCGAGGTCGGGCTCCACGCCCGCCTGTGCGAGCTTGTGCCTCACCACCGTGGCCATCGTGTAGAGGTAGAGCGTGGAGTACGGGACGCCGGTGCCCCTCGAGACGTCCCCGAGCGAGTCGGGCTTCGAGGGGTCGAGCCTGCGCAGGTACTCCTCGTCGCCGCGGTACAGGCCGAAGAACAGGTGCTCGCCCACCTCCCATCCGAACCCCCGCGCGTGGGCCTTCTGCCTCCTGCGGATGAACTCGCGCGCGTCCTCGATGAGGCGGTCGAGCTCGGCGGGGCTCCAGGGGCACTTCGGACCCGGCAGGACGAAGTGAATGTTCCTGTGCTTGCGCTTCTTCTTCTTCTTGCGCTGGTCCTGCTTCTTCCGGTCGTGATCCTCGACCGTCTTCGGACGTGCTCGTTTCCTGTCCCGCATACAACCCCCCATTGGTTCTCAGAGCGAGATGATACCCCTCCCGCCTGAAAACTCAACGTGCGTGTCGAAGCGCTCCGAGAGCTTGACGATGTGCTCGACGACCTTCCGTGCCTCCTCTCCCTCGAGGAAGTGGGGCTGGTAGTCGGTCGCGAAGAACAGGCCGTGCACGGGCAGGATCTCGGCGCCGGTGAGCGTGTCGCCCTCGAAGCGCAGGACCGCGGCGATGTTGTGCCTGCCGCGCGGCGGGTTCAGGCCGAAGACGAAGTTGCCCAGGGAGTAGAAGACGGGCTTGCCCCTGTAGACCTCGACGGACTGGGGGCAGTGGGGGTGGTGGCCGAGGACCGCGTCCGCTCCCGCGTCGATCATCGCGTGCGCTCCCACGATCTGTCTCTTGCGGGGAAGCTCCACGTACTGCTCGCCCCAGTGCACGGACACGAGCACCACGGTGCCGTCCTTCCTGTGCTCCTCGATGTCGGAGACGATGTCGTCGAGGTGGTAGACGTTCATGCCCGGCCTGTAGCCGGTGACGGCCATGCCCGGCATGACGATGCGGTTGTAGGAGAGGAACACGACGCGCGTGCCGCGCACCTCGAAAACGGCCGGCGCGTCCGCCTCCCCGGGCGTCAGCCCGCCTCCCGTGTGGGCGATGTGCAGAGCGTCGAGGGCCTCGAGCGTGTCGGCGAACGAGTCGGACCGGTAGTCCATGGTGTGGTTGTTGGCCACGGTCATGACGTCCAGGCCCGAGTGAGCGAGCGGCTGCGCCTGCTCGACGCTGATGCGGAACAGGGGCTTCTTCGTGTCGTTGATGGGCTCGCCCCGCGAGGAGATGGGCGATTCGAGGTTCGCAAAGGCGATGTCGTGCTCCTCGATCGTGCCCTTCAGGCGGGCGAAGGTGTGCCGTGCGCCGTGCTTCTCGACGCGCGAGCGGATGAACGAGCCGAGGTACACGTCGCCGGCCGCGAACACGGTGAAGGAGGTGTTCGCTGGATTCGATGGCGATGCGTCATCCGGAGACGGGGTGGATGGCGAAGGGGCCTTCTTTGCGGCGGCCGGATCCTCGCCCGGGGAGCAGCAGCAGAGCATGGCGACGATCGCGATGATCGGGATGGGGCTCATGGTTGTGGGTCGGGTCCTCAGGAGATGATGGAGCAGCCGCAGCCCGAGTCCCTGTCGCCCCAGGGCGGGGTGATCGGGGGATCGCCGCCTGCGTCGTCCACGGTGTCGGAGACCACGTCCGAGGCGGGAGCGTCCGGTGCGGTGTCGGCGTCCGGGGGCGGGTCGGGCCTGGGGTCGGGCACGGGGTCCTCTGCCGGGATGCACTCGCACAGCTCGCAGACCTCGCCTGCCGGGCACGCGGCGCCGATGCACCCGTCGATGCAGGAGCCGGCGCTGCACACCTCGCCCAGGGCGCAGGTGATGCCCACGCAGGTGCTCTCGACGCAGCTTCCGTCCGTCATGCAGTCGTAGCCGCCGGGGCAGTCCTCGTACTCGCAGCGCAGCACGCACTCGCCCGCCTCGCACACGGTGCACTCGTCACACGAGAGGTAGTCGCAGAGATCGAGGCAGCGACCGGCCCGGCACTGACGGCCGCAGGGGCAGACGACGCCGTCGCAGGGCTCGACGCAGATGCCGTCCACGCAGCGCTCGCCGGGCGGGCACTCGACGCCGATGCAGTCCGCGTCCACGCACAGGTCGTCGTCGCCGCACACGTGTCCGGGCGGGCACCCGAACTCGGAGCAGCGCTCGATGCACACGCCGCGGTCGCACACCTCCCACTCGAGGCACAGGCCCTCGCCCTCGTCCACCTCGCCGTCGCAGTCGTTGTCCAGGTTGTCGCAGATCTCCTCGCTCGGCTCGAGGATCTGGGTGCACACCACCAGATCGTCCACGCACTCGGTGATGCCGTCGGCGCACACGCCCAGAAGGCCCGTGTCGCACGGATCGCCGGCCTCGGGGCACAGCACCATGCCGGAGCGGATCTGGTACTGCCACAGGCCGGGAACCCCCACGTTCGAGTCGTTGCACATGATCGTGTGGATGGTCGATGAGCGCGAGCCGGGCACCTCGACGAAGTCGACCGAGTTGCCCGCGTCGAACCCGGCCTGGGCGGGCGTTCCGCCGAACCCGCCGCTGCCGCCGCTCGCGTCGCCCGTGGTCCACTCGCAGCGGTTGAACCTGAACTCCACGTCGAAGTCGCCGGCGCCGGAGCATCCGGGCACCTCCGTGAGCACGAGCTGGAAGCTCATGCGATAGTTCACGTGGCACGAGTAGTAGCCCACGCGGTCCCAGGTCACGACCATCAGGCCCGGCGCGAGGTGCCACCACACGCCGTTCTCGGGCGGGCTCTCGCAGGGCAGGTCGCCGCGCTCCGACGTGCCTGCGCCGCCCACGCACGAGCCGCCCGGGAACATGTTCCTGATGTCCACGTCGGCCCAGTAGGGCGCGATCATGGGCCGGGACGCCACGGGGAAGGCGTCCGGGGTGTAGGTGGGGAGCGCACCGGAGAACGTGATGTTGCCGTTCGTGTTCACGTAGACCGACGTGTGCGTGGAGGTGAAGAACTGCAGGCCCGAGGAAAAGAACGGCCCGAGTTCGATGCGGGCGCTCGAGCCGTCGTCGTTGTGCGACAGGCAGTTGAAGCCCCAGTCGTACGGTCCGCCGTAGCCGTCGAGCATCGGCACCACCGCACCGGCCGGTGCGGCGAGCGTCAGGCCGAGTGCGATGGCCAGGATCTTCAGGCGGCGGCTGGATTCATGCGTCATCTTGCACACTCCAAATTCACTATAAGTGTACAGTTTCAATTCGAGTTAGCAAAGGCCGTTCTGCCATAGTGGTATCTCGAGAGGGTGTGATGGGTGCAATTGGTTGAATCCTTTACCAAGTAGGTCTATCTTGTTGGGCTGGCCGAGGCGGAGCGCCCGGTCCGGAAATGTGCGGGGAAGATTCCCAGCAGACACAAGACGAAGCGGAGACAGGAGGCACTCATGCGCGTCGCGAACCTGTTCGAAAAAAAGCACGGGAAACCGGTCATCTCCTTCGAGTTCTCGCGTCCCAAGACGGAGAAGGCGGCCGCCAACCTGGAGAAGGCGCTCGACAAGCTCGTCGAGGCGAAACCCGACTACGTGTCGGTGACCTTCGGGGCGGGAGGCTCGACGCGCGAGGGCTCGTTCGAGCTCGTGGACAAGCTCAAGAACGAGCGCGGCCTGCCCACCGTGGCGTACCTTGCCGGCGTGGGCCTGGGCCCGGAGGATCTCACCACCTGCCTTGGCAAGTTCAAGGACATGGGCATCGAGACGATCTTCGCGATCCGCGGCGATCCCCCCACGTGGGACGAGAACTACAAGCCTCACCCCGAGGCATTGAACTACGCCTCGGACCTCATCGGCTTCATCAAGGGGTGTGCCGACTTCTGCCTGGGCGCCGCGGTCTATCCCGAGGGCCACATCGAGGCCGAGAGCCTGGAGAAGGACCTGGAGTACGACAGGCTCAAGCAGGACAAGGGCGCCGAGTACATCGTGGCGCAGTACTTCTACGACAACCAGTACTTCTTCGACTTCATGGACAAGGCCAGGGCCGCCGGCATCAGTGTGCCCATCGTGCCGGGCATCATGCCGATCTACACCGTGAAGTTGATGGAGAACCTGGCCAAGGTGTGCGGTGCGACGATCACGCAGCCGATCCGCGACGGGCTGGCGAAGCTGCCGCCCGACGACAAGAAGGCTGTCGTGCAGTTCGGCATCGACTTCTCGACCGAGCAGTGCAGGGGCCTTCTCGAGCACGGCGTGGCGGGCCTTCACTTCTACACCATGAACCGCTCCAAGTCGGTCTGTGCGATCCTCGAGACCCTGCGCGGCGAGGGTTTGCTCT
>JAFDER010000228.1 GCA_019310245.1 Deltaproteobacteria bacterium | reverse complement strand
CGGAGGCAGAGCACGTCGAGATCGATGCGACCCTGGACGAGGCCATCCACCAGCTGATCATCGGTTCCCACCAGTCTCTTCTCGTCACCGAGAACGGCAGGGTGATCGGCGTGCTCCGTCTCACCGACGTGTTCCACGAGGTCATGCTGGCCATCAAGGCGTGCCAGAGCTGACCGATCCCTGCCCGCGAGGGCTTTACATCTGCCTCGTGACGTCCTACACGCACCTGCCGGCGGTGCGGGCAGGTCTTGCCGGGGAGGGGGTTGAGGGGTAGCATCCTGCGATCCGACAGGCCATCGGCGGGACAGGTGGCACCAGCATATCCATGGTCGAGATGAACGACAGCAGCGTTGAGCGATCCATCGGCATCTGCCTCGGGGCCTCGAACGTCAAGGTGGTGGAGCTGAGACGCGAGGGGGAGGAGATCCGTGTCGCCAGGACCCTCGTGCGCGGCCACGAGAGCGACCCCAGGACCGTGTTCCGGGAGCTCCTCGAGGAGCTGGACGTGGAGGGCAGCACCTACGGGGCCCTCACCGGCCGGAAGTTCAGGTCCATCGTCAAGGCCGCCTCCATCACGGAGCCCGAGGCGATCGAGCACGCGCTCGCCTTCGACCGTGTGCACGGGGGACGGGGCGAGGGCGACGTTCTGGTCAGCCTGGGGTCCGAGAGCTTCATCGCCTACGTCCTGTCTGCGGACGGGACGATCTCGTCGGTCGAGACGGGGAACAAGTGCGCATCGGGTACGGGCGAGTTCTTTCTCCAGCAGATCCGCCGCATGAACGTGTCGGTCGACGAGGCCACCGGAGTCGCCCGTGGCGCCGACCCCTACATGGTTTCGGGCAGGTGCTCGGTCTTCTGCAAGAGCGACTGCACCCATGCTCTGAACAAGGGCATCCCCATCGGCCGCGTCACCTCGGGCCTCTGCCGGATGATGGCCGATAAGATCGTGGAGCTCCTCGGGAAGGTCGATCGCAGACGCGTGGTGGCCGTGGGTGGGGTGACGAGCAACGCCGTGGTCATGGACCACCTCAGGGAGAGGGTCGAGAGCCTGTACCTTCCCGCACAGGCGGAGAGCTTCGAGGCGCTCGGCGCGGCCTATCATGCCCTCCAGGAAGGCGTGGAGCTCGACCTGCGCGGCGACGATCTCTTCCATGCCAGCACCTCCTCGTTCACGTTCCTGCCGCCGATCAGGAACGCGGAGCCTCTGGTGACGTTCGAGCAGTTCCATGGAGGGACGGCGGCCGACGGGGACGAGTGCATCCTGGGGCTCGACGTGGGCTCGACGACGACGAAGGCCGTCGTCCTGCGCATCGTGGACGATGCCGTCCTCGCCTCCGAGTACCTGCGCACGAACGGGGACCCCGTCGGAGCATCGAGAGGATGCTACCGGGCTCTTGCCGCGCATCTGGGTGCCGACGTGGACATCGTGGGCCTCGGCGTCACCGGCTCGGGAAGGCACATCGCCGGCCTGCACGCCTCGACGGAGGCGATCATCAACGAGATCATCGCGCACGCCACCGGCGCGGCGTTCTTCGACAGGGGTGTGGAGACGATCTTCGAGATCGGAGGCCAGGACGCCAAGTACACCCATCTGACAAACGGCGTGCCGTCCGACTACGCCATGAACGAGGCCTGCTCCGCGGGCACGGGATCGTTTCTGGAGGAGTCGGCCAAGGAAAGCCTCGGCATCGACTTCACGGACATCGAGTCCATCGCCCTCGAGGGTGGGAGGCCGCCCAACTTCAACGACCAGTGCGCCGCGTTCATCAGCTCCGACATCAAGACCGCCACCCACGAGGGGATCGGGAGGGAGGACATCGTCGCCGGGCTCGTCTACTCGATCTGCATGAACTACGCCAACCGGGTCAAGGGCCAGCGTCCCGTGGGGGACAAGATCTTCATGCAGGGAGGCGTCTGCTACAACAAGGCCGTGCCGCTCGCGATGGCGAACCTCATCGATCGGGCGATCATCGTGCCTCCCGACCCGGGGCTCATCGGCGCATTCGGCGTGGCGCTCGAGGTCAAGGACAGGATCGCGAGCGGCCTCCTCGAGAGAGGCGCGTTCGCTCTCGGAACCCTCGCCGATCGGGAGATCGCCTACGGCAAGCCGTTCGTGTGCAAGGGCGGCAAGGAGCGATGCGACAGGCGCTGCGAGATCGCGAAGCTGCTCGTGGAGGGCCGGAAGATCCCCTTCGGGGGAGCCTGCAACAAGTACTACAATCGCAGGCACAGGATCGCGCACGATGTGGCCGAGCTCGACATCGTGCGCAGGAGGCAGGATGTCTTCTTCGCCGCGGCACGCCCGGAGACCCGCAGGAGCACGGCGACGAGGATCGGGATCTCGCGCTCGTACTACACCAACACGTTCTTTCCGCTCTTCAACACGTTCTTCTCCCAGCTTGGGTGCGAGGTGATCCTCTCCGACTCGCCCGACCCCGACGGCCAGAAGAAGCGCCGCTCCTCCTTCTGCTACCCGGGAGAGCTGGCGCACGGCTTCTTCGGCAACCTCCTCAAGAAGGACCTCGACTTCATCTTCCTGCCGAAGATCATGACGATGGCCGTCGAGAACAGCGTCAGCGATCTCAAGGAGCACCACTCGACGTGCGTCCTGCTGCAGAGCGAGGCCTACTACCTCAAGAGCGCGTTCAAGAACGTCCCGAGCCAGGCGGAGATGATCTCGCCCGTGCTCGACTTCTCCAAGGGGTTCGAGCCGTGCGAGGACGTCTTCGTGGACGTGGCCAGGCGGGTCGGTGCTGGTCGGAGGCGCGCCCAGAGGGCCTACAGGATGGCCTCGCAGGCCCAGCACGCCTTCGTCAGGAGGATGAAGGAGACGGGCAGGGCGCTGCTCGAGGAGCTGGAGAAGGACCCGGAGACGTCAGCCGTCGTGCTCTTCGGCAGGTCCTACAACGCATTCGCGGGCGAGGCCAACATGGGCATCCCGACCAAGTTCGCCTCGCGCGGCGTCCTCGTGATTCCCTGGGACTGCCTGTCGTTCGACGACGAGCCCTGCGACGAGGACATGTGCTGGGCCGTCGGCCAGGAGATCCTCAAGGCCTCGAGCTTCGTCAAGAAGCACCCTCAGCTCTTCGGAGCCTTCGTGACCAACTTCAGCTGCGGGCCGGACTCGTTCCTTGTCGGTTACTTCAGGGACATCATGAAGACGAAGCCGTCCCTGACGCTCGAGCTCGACAGCCATACGGCCGACGCCGGGATCAACACGCGCATCGAGGCCTTCATGGACATCGTGCAGCGCTACAGGGAGCTCGAGAGGCAGGACGAGCCCGAGCCCCCGTTCACTCCGGCGCGAGTCTCGTTCGACAAGACCGTCCCGTACTTCGTCACGTCGGAGGGCGAGAGCGTGAGCTTCTTCGACGAGCGGGTCAACCTGCTCATCCCCTCGATGGGGAGGCTGAGCAGCGAGGCGCTGGCTGCGGCGTTCACGGGCATGGGCGTTCGTTCCGAGGCGGTCCCGGTCTACGACTTCGAGGATCTCAAGCTCGGCCGGGCCAACGCCTCGTGCAAGGAGTGCCTGCCCCTCCTGCTGACGAGCGGAGGCCTGCTCAAGTACGTCGAGCGGCGCAAGCGCGACGACGAGCTGCTCGCTTACTTCATGCCGTTCACGCCCGGCAACTGCCGATTCTCCCAGTACCGCGTCTTCCTCAGGAGCATGATCCGCAAGAAGAGGATGAGGAACGTCACCCTGTTCAGCCTCACGGGCGAGAAGGGGTACCTGTACAAGGCGTTCAGGGGCAAGGACAGGATCAACGTGCTCAAGGCCTTCATCACGGCCGACGTGCTGGAGGACATCAAGAACGCGCTGAGCGTCCTGGCCGTCGACCGTGAAGCGGCCGCCGAGGCCTTCGAGCAGGAGTGGAGCAAGGTCCTGGCCGTCTTCGAGAGCTGGGAGATGAAGAAGCTGTACCCCACCCTCGAGCAGGTGGCGGCCCGTCTCGCGAAGATCCACCTGAGGTTTCCACTGAGCCAGGCCCACAAGGCGGCGCTCATGGGCGAGATCTTCGTCCGCCGTGACTACTTCTCGTGCCAGGACCTCGTCGAAAGGCTCGCCTCGTGGGACATCGTCGTCAAGCGCTCGCACTTCTTCGAGTGGCTCAAGTACGTCGACACGATCATCAAGAAGGGCATCTACGAGCCGGATTTCGGGCTGAAGGACAGGCTCCAGTTCGAGACGAAGCTCCTGCTGCAGGTCCACTTCGAGAAGAGGATCAAGTCCATCCTCGCACGTTCAGGGCTCTACGAGCCCGAACTCATCGACATCGAGGAGATCCTGCAGTACGGGCAGAACTTCTTCGACGTCAGGTTCCGGGGCGAGTCGATCCTCGTCGTGGGCAACTTCTTCAAGGACATGCTCCACTCCTGCCACGGCGTGGTCTCCATCGGCCCCTTCGCGTGCATGCCCACCAGGGTCGTCGAGGCAGTGCTCTCGGCCGAGTCGACGCTCGAGACGAAGCGTGACGTGGACAGGCGGGTCAAGGGCAGGGCGTCCCCGCACGAGGGAGGGGACGTGGAGCTGCCGTTCCTCTCGATCGAGACCGACGGGAATCCCTTTCCGCAGATCCTCGAGGCCCGCATCGAGACGTTCTGCCTCCAGGTCCTGCGCACCCACGGACGGATCGAGTCCGAGCATCTGCCCGTCGCGCTGCACCGCCCGGGGGGCCGCATCTAGGACGCGGGCTCGAGCAGCCTCCTGTTCCTGAGGACCTTGTGCCTCACGTGGAAGTCGAAGCCGATCCACGCGGCGGCGATGAAGCCGCCGAGGAAGAAGTTCACGCACCCCATGACGATGAGCATCCACAGACAGTCCTCGTAGGCCCGGACAACGCCGGGGTGTCCGTCGCGGATGGCCCTCGCGAACCGGAACCGGGACACGGACGCGAAGATGTTCCAGATGCCGGCGACGACGGTCACGACCGCCAGGATCTGGATCACGGCGATGACGAGCCAGACGATGCCCGAGAGCCTCTCGTAGCGTGCGAGCCGTTCGCGGAACCGTGCCGACTCCTCCCCGTCGCCGGCCGAGGCGGGGGCAGGCTTGGGGTAGAGGAACTCCGGCCTGTCAAGGGGCAGGGTGGTCGCGGAGCCGAGGATCATGGAGACGGGCAGCCACTGCGTGGAACCATCCGCGATGGCCATGTCGTTGAGACGGAAGCGCCCCTCGCTGAACCCGGTCTGGACCTCGGCCAGGTCGAACGTGCCCAGCTCCTCGTCGCCCCGTCTGATCGTGTACCGCATCCGCGTCGGCTCTACTCCCCCGTCATGCTCCGGACGTCGCCCAGACCCTGGATGACGTCGACGATCCTCTGGGCGCAGTACGGGGCCACCGCGGCCGAGAACGTGTCGTTCGGGTGCGAGTCCCCGGGGCTGGAGGCGTGCTCGTCCAGCAGGTAGAGGCCTCCCTCGGTCTCCAGCTCGAAGAAGTCCCACACGAAGATGTTGTCGCCCGGCTCGTCCCATGTCTCCTTGACCCAGGTGAAGAACTGCCGTGCTCGCGTCCCCTCGGCCTCGTTCGTGCTCGCCTGCACGAGGGCCGCGCCCGTCCACACGATGAACCGGTTGTCGGGGAACGCGCGCATCTTCTCGCGCAGGGCCGCGTACTGGAGCCTGTAGTTCTCAATGGACTTGGTGGAGGAAGCGACGTCCGGCGATCCAGAGTCCGGGGCGATGTGGCTCACGGGGTAGCAGTGCTTGAACACGATGACGTCGTGGCTGGACGTGAGGATCTCGAGCGTGT
>JAFDER010000227.1 GCA_019310245.1 Deltaproteobacteria bacterium | reverse complement strand
CTCAGGGCCGCGAAGGTGCACGAGGAGAGGGCCGGGGACGCCGAGGTCGCCCTGAGGAACATCGCGAGGGCCTTCGTGCTCAGGCCGGAGGACCTCTGGCTCGAGAAGACGATGCTCCGGCTGGCCGAGAAGTGCGGCGAGTGGAAGGTGGTCACGGATGCGCTGGGCAAGGCGGGCGAGGGGCTCGAGAAGGATCCTGCCCGGGCCGCACAGCTCCTGTGCATGGCCGGCAAGCTCCTCGAGTCCGAGGAATGGGACGAGCCCGGCGCGCTCGCGGCCTTCGAGAAGGCCATGAAGCTCGACCGGATGATCGTGGAGATGGATGGCGAGGTGGCGCCGCTCATGGCCAAGATGCAGAAGCCGGGCACGGAGCTGGTCGCGACCCTCCTGCGCATGGCCGAGCACAGGCCGGGCAGCCTGGACACCCTGCACGAGGCCGCCGAGGTGGCGATCGAGCACGGCGACGCGGAGCTCAAGAGGAGCACGCTCGAGATGCTGTACGTGCGCGGCTCGAGAATGCTCGTGAGCGGGGAGGAGGCCAGGGGCGAGAAGGCCGCGGAGCCGACCACCGCGTGGGCGCTCGAGAAGCTCGTCGAGAGCAGGAGGGAGGCCGGCGACACGGACGGCGCCGCCACGCTCCTCGTCGACGGAGCAGCGCTGCCGCTCGAGCCCGCGAAGCTCAAGCAGCTCAGGCTCGAGGCCTCGGACCTTCTGATGGAGCGCGGGGACGTCAACCGGGCGATGAGCCTGTTCCACGAGAGCCTCGAGCAGGATCCGGAGGATCGCGAGACGCTTCGCAAGGCGGCCGAGCTGTGCGAGAAGCAGGGCAGGGTCACCGAGCTCATGGCGCTCAAGTTGCTCGAGCTGGACCTGACCGATGACGCGGACGCGAGGCTCGCCCTGCGTCTCGACATCTCGAACCTCGCCGCGAGGCTCGAGCAGCGCGGTGGCCGGGTGGAGTCACTGCTCGAGAACCTCGAGGAGCGGCCCGGCCACGGTCCCTCGATCGAGGGCCTCGTCGGTGTCCTCACGGCCAGGGGCCAGCTCGAGAGGCTCGCGGACATCCTCGCCGGGCAGGCGGAGGGGATCGGCGACGCGGACGGCGCGGCCCTTCTGTGGACGCACGTGGCGCGGCTCGCCGAGAAGCAGGGCGACGTCCAGCGCGCCATCGACGCGAACATGCGCGTCGTGGATCTCGAGTGCACGAGCGAGGCGCTCGACGCGCTCGCGCGGCTGCACACGTCTGCGGGCCGGAGCGACCTGGCCGCGGGCTGGCTCGAGCGCAGGCTCGAGGTGGCCTCGAAGAAGGAGCTCGTGCCCACGCTGGTCCGGCTGGGCCGGGCCCACATCGAGGCGAAGCGGCACGAGAAGGCCGTGGAGGTGCTGGAGAAGGCGTTCGAGAAGGCGCCCAGGAACGACGAGGTGCGGCGGCTGCTCATCGACGTGCACAGGATCTGCGGCGAATGGGAGCCGCTCGTGCGCGTGCTCACCACCGCGGCCGAGAACGTCAAGGACGAGTCCACGATCCTCGAGTACGCCTCCGAGGTGCACGAGATCTGCACGACGCGGCTCGGGGCTCCCGAGAAGTCGGTAGGCATTCTCGAGAGGGCGCTCGAGTTCTCTCCCGGCAATGGCGACCTGAAGACGAATCTCTCCGAAGCCCTCGTCGCGGCCGGCAAGCTCGACGAGGCCGGAAAGCTCATCGAGGAGATGATCGCCGGATACGGAAGGCGCCGCTCCCCCGAGAGGGCGGGCCTGCACGTCTCCCTCGCGCGCGTCTCGCGGGCCCGGGGAGACACGGACGCCGCGCTCGAGCACCTCGAGACGGCCTCCAAGATGGACATCTCCAACGCCGGCATCCTCAAGGCGCTGGCCGATCTGGCCCGCGAGAAGGGGAACCTGGACCGCGCGGAGCACGCCTACCGCACGCTCCTCGTGAACCTGCGCCACCGCGAGGGAGAGCCCGGGCCCGTGGGCCCGGCGGAGATACAGATCGAGCTCTCGCGCATCGCGGACGAGCGGGGGCAGAAGGAAAAGGCGGCCGAGCTCAGGGAGTCGGCCATCGAGAGCCTTGCCCGCGACGACTCGCAGGCCGCCGGCCTGCAGAAGAACCTGCGCGAGCACGGTGACGTGGAGCTCCTGCACCGCGCGCTCGGGACGCGGCTCGAGCACGTCAAGAGCCACGGCAGGAGGGCCCGGATCCACGCTCAGCTCTCGTCGCTTCTCGAGCACGACATGAACGACGCCGACGCCTCCTTCGAGGCCATCATCCGCGCCGTGGAGACCGACCCGGTCTACCCGCTGCACCACGAGGCGGCACAGGAGCTGGCGCGCAAGCTGGGTAGATTCGACCGCCTGGTCGAGAGCCTCGAGGGTTTGCTCGTCCAGGCGCGCCGCGGCTCCGACGCGTACGTGCGCTGCGAGCTCCTGCTCCGGCTCGGCGAGGTGACACAGCATCACCTCCAGGACCAGAAGAAGGCCGCCGGGCTCTACACGCAGGCCGAGGAGACGGGCGTGCGCGAGGTGGACGTCTGGAGGGCGCAGGTCGCCCTGGCCACCGAGACCGGGAACAAGAAGGAGAAGAAGAGGCTCCTCGATCTCCTCTCCTCCGTGGGAGAGGACAACGCCGACGCCCGCACCAGCGCGCTCTACTCCATCGCCGAGGTGCACTTCATGGCCGAGGATGCGCTCGAGGAGGGGATCGAGTCCCTGAAGAGCGCGATGGAGCAGGACCCTCACCACGACCGCGCCGGCAGGATCCTCGAGCGCGCCAGCGAGATGCACGGCGAGGACGCGAGGTTCCTCGAGCTGTGGGAGGAGATCGCCCGCCGCTCCGAGAACGCATCCGTGCTCCTCGGATTCCTCGAGAGACAGGCGTCCTTGCCCGATGCCACGCAGGAGCAGATCCGCGAGGCCGCCGAGCTCGCGATCACCCTCGAGAAGTTCGACCGCGCAGAGAGCCTCATGCTCCGCGCCGTGGAGAGGGGTGACGAGACGGGCTGGGCGCCCCTCTCTCTCGCGAGTCGCCGCGTGCAGTCCGGCGATCTCGAGGCCGCGGTGAAATGGCTCTCCGAGGCGACCCCGCTCGCCGACCCTGACCGGGTGCTCGAGGTCGGCAAGAAGATCGCCCGCATCGCCACCGGGCCGCAGGGCGACCCGGATCTCGCGGCAAGGCTCTACGAGAGCCTGCGAGCGAGCCACCCCGCATCCCGCGACGTGTGGGAGCCGCTCGCGTCCATCTACGCCCAGCTCGGCGAGCTCGACAGGCTCACCCATCTCGTCGACGGTACGCTCGACAGCCTCGAGGACGTCTCGGACCGCAGCACCCTGCGCATCATGCTGGCCAGCGCCATGATGGGCACGGACAGGGCCAGGGACGCCGTGGACGTCCTGCGCGACATCCTCGACGAGCAGCCCGGGAACCTCACGGCCCAGTCCATGCTCATGGAGCACCTCGAGAAGACGGGCCGGACCGATGACCTGTCCGATCTGCTCGAGACCAAGCTCGCCGCGGCCTTCGAGCAGCGCGATGCCGAGGCCGTCAAGGCGCTCAGCCTGCGCCTCGGCAGGCTCCGGCCTCCGGAGCAGGCCATCGGGACCTACCGCAAGGCACTCGAGATCTCGCCGGACGACGTCGAGATCGCCGAGGCCCTTCTCTCGGCCCTGCCCGACGACCACGATCCCGAGGACCGCGCGGGCCTCATGGAGAAGCTCCTCGCCCGCAAGAAGGGAGACGAGGCTGCGGAGTACGCGCTCGAGCTCGCGGAGATCCACCACTACCTCGGCAGCGCGGAGCGCGTCCTCGCGGTCCTCGAGACCGGGTTCCGCGCGGCTCCCTCGAACGTCCAGATCCTCAAACGCCTCGAGCAGCTCTACGGCGCGAAGGGACAGCACGAGGCCCTGGCCTCGAGACTCCTCGAGGCCGCCCGCCACAGGGAGGGCAAGAAGGAGAAGGTGGAGATGCTCATGCGCGCCGCCGCGCTCTACCGCGAGGAGCTCTCGAACCCCGCCCTGGCCGCCTCCGCGCTCGACGAGGCACTGGGCCTCTCGCCCGGAGATCCGCGCGTCGTGCTCGAGCTCGCTTCCGCGGCCCGCGAGGCCGGCCAGATCCTCAAGGCCGTCGAGAAGCTGACCGATCTGCTCGAGTCCGGCGCCGGCGACTGGCAGATCGAGACCCTCAGGATGCGCTCCGAGCTCTACGCCTCGGCCCAGGACCCGGAGGCCGCGGTCGAGGACCTGGAGGAGGCCTTCAAGCTCGACGCCTCCGTCGCCCCCGACCTCGAGAAGGCCCTGGAGAATCTCTCGGCCTCCACGGGCGACACGGACGCCGAGCGAAAGGTCATGACCCGGCTCGCCGACCTGCGAGCCGCCCAGGACCGCCGGCCCGACGCCCGCGAGCTCCTCGCGTCTTGGACGAGGTCCCACCCGGACGACCTGGCCGTGCTCCGGCAGCTCAGGGACTTCGACACGCAGGACGAGAACTGGGAGGGAGTTGCCGCGACCTGCGAGACGCTGACCGACGCCTTGGAGGGAAAGGCGAAGATCGACGCCGTGCTCGACATGACGCACGCCTACCAGAAGCTCGGCAAGGCCAAGAGCGCGCGCAAGAAGCTCGAGGCCGTCTACGCGGCGAACCAGGACAGCCGCGACGTGCGCGCCGCGCTCAAGGACCTCTACGACATTCTCGACCTCAAGGAGCAGCTCGCGGAGATGCTCCAGTCCGAGGCCGACTCCGTCGAGTCCGAGGACGAGAAGGTGGCGCTCCTGCGCCAGGCCGCGGATCTGCTCGTCGCGGCCGGCCGGGCGGGGCAGGGCGTGGAGGTGCTCGAGAACCTCGCCAGGCTCAGGCCCGACGACATCCACGTCGTCACGTCACTCTCCGACGCCCTCGCCGACCGCTACGAGCACGAGCGCGCCGGCAAGATCATCGACGCCTTCCTCGAGAGCTTCAAGGGCCGCAAGACGCCGGAGTACAGCCTCCTGCTCCTGCGCCGCTCGAAGATCGCGGGCGAGGCCAAGGACTACGAGGCCCAGCTCTCCCACATCGAGAAGGCCTTCAAGTTCAACAGGCGCAACGCCGAGATCGTGGCCGAGGCCGCGAACGTGGCCGAGAAGATGGGCAACTTCGAGCTGGCCCTGCAGGCCCTTCGCAACGTCCACCTCGCCGACGGCCCCTGCTCGATCACCGTCGTCGACTCCCTCCTGCGCCAGGCCCGCCTCATGATGATGAACGGCGACAACAAGGGCGCGCTCCTGTGCGCCCGCAAGGCCCTCAAGGAGGACCCCAACTCCGACGATGCCGCCAACCTCATCGCCGACCTCATGTAACCCCCTCCCTCCTGGGGACAGGCTCCCTATCTCCAACCCACCGTTATCACTCGCCAATCCGGCATACCCGCGAACATTTCCCATTCATGCCCGGATGGGGTCAGACCCCATCCGGCGCATCCGGCGCATCCGGCGCATATCCCGCTGCCCTCCCTTCTCTTCCGTTTCCTGAGCTTGTCGAAGGGCAGCGTGTTCCCACTCTCTCTAGTTGGTGAACCTCTGCATGAAATCCCACGCCAGGCGGGTGGTGTCGATGTCGGTCTCCTCCCCCGCGTACAGGACATGGCCCCCTCCGTCGATCGTCACGAGGGACACCTCGGTGCCGTTGTCGCAGTCCTCGTATGTCCAGGCGACGCTGTCTCCCGAGCTCCAGGTCTCTGCGTAGGGTTCCGTGCAGTTGTTCATGGTCTTCCACGTGTCGAAGTTGTCCTGCGCACCGAGATAGTCGCTTGGAATATAGAGGT
>JAFDER010000226.1 GCA_019310245.1 Deltaproteobacteria bacterium | reverse complement strand
AGCCGATGAACGCCGCCACCGCGTCGGTCATGTCCGAGGGGTCGTCCTCGGCGATGGCGTCCACGCGGATCGGGATCGCCGTCGCGAGCGTGTCCACCGCGGTGACCACGTCCGCGCCGAGGCCCGTGCCCGAGCCGCCGACGTTGAACACGAGCGGGTCGCCCGAGGTGTCCACGGCGCCCGTGTCCGTGGCGAGCTGCTCGGCATGCGTCTCTCCCTCCGAGTCGCTCGCTCCGGAGTAAATGGTCGTCACGCGGGCGTTGATGGCCGTGAGGGCCGTGACCGCCTCGCTGTAGGTGGGCGGCGTGTGGCCGCCGAGGTTCGCGGGATTGTAGGGGTTCGCGTCCGACGGGCCGTTGTGCATCTGCGCGTCCGTGATCATGACGATGATGGGCACGGCAGTTGTGCGGAAGCACGGGTAGCCCACCTCGTCCGTGCCGCAGCCCGTGGCGTCCGCCAGGTAGGTGCTCAGGCCCGTGCCCGTGGCCGAGGCCCACAGGGCGGGCACGTGGCTCTCGGGGTAGTCCCCGCCGTAGTGCGTGGTCAGGCCGTCGACGGCACTCTGGGCGTCTGATGCGTTGCTCGTCATGCGCTGCACCAGCTGGAATACGAGGTCGGTGCCCGACGAGCCGTAGGGCGTGGCCCCGTAGTCGTCGAATCGTCCCACGCCGTAGCGCGCGTCCTCGATGATCGCGTCGATGCCCGGGATGATCGTGCTTGAGAGCTCCGTGCGCAGGCTCGCGATCTCGCCTCCCATGCTCCCGGTCGTGTCCATGAGGAAGAAGATGTCCGCCATGCGCAGCGAGGTGGAGAAGACGAGCGTGTCGAGCGTGGGGCTGGGCGCGTCCTCGTACCACATGAGGAACACGAAGTCGCCCTCCGTGCCCGGGTGGTCCGTGTCGTCGAGCGGATCGGACCCGTAGGCCTCCTCCATGAGATCCGTGAACCCGTCGTCGTCCGAGTCCTCGTCGCACGGGTCGGTGCCCAGGGTCGCCTCGTCTCTGTCCGACAGGCCGTCGTCGTCCGAGTCCGTGTCCTGGAAGTTCGGCAGCCCGTCGTCGTCGCAGTCGTCGGGCGCGGTGGCGAGGTCCGTGTCGCCCGCCTCGTCGGCGTCGAGGATGGTGTCGCCGTCCGAGTCGGTGTCCTCGAAGTCGGGGACGGTGTCGCCGTCCGTGTCGGTGGCCCCGTCCGAGTCCCAGCGCCCCTCGTCCACGTCGAGGATGGTGTCGCCGTCCTCATCCATGTCCTCGGCGCCGTCGGGCACGGGGTCCGGGGCGACCTCCGGAGTGGGGTCGTCCTCGCCGTCCGGAGCGCCGTCCTCGGGCACGTCCGTGTCGGTGTCGTCCAGCACGTCCGGCGTGACGTCGTCGTCCCCGCCGTCGGCGTCGGTGTCGATCTTGAGACCGCCACCGCAGGCCACCAGGGCCGATGCTGCCAGGAACAGCGCAACGGTTCTTATTTGTTCCATTTTGTCCCTCCGTCAACTGTGTCGAGAGCAATGAGTCTAGCATGGAATCGCGGGAATCCCAGCCTGCGAGGGATGGACCCCGGCTCAGTCCCCCCGGAGCACCGGGCCCATGAGGCGGGTCTCGAGAAAGTCCGCGAAATGCTCGCGGTAGAAGGCCTCCAGGGCCTTGTTTCGCTCCTTGCCGTCGTCTCCCAGACGGTAGGCGAGCTTGGCCGCGCACGACGGGCAGAAGCTCAGCGGCGTGGAGTCGGCCTCGGCCCGCGAGTTCGCGCCGCGCATGACGCACGAGCCGTGCGTGCAGTGCGCCATCCCGTACATGTGGCCGATCTCGTGCCTCACGAGCTTGAGGAGGCGGCGCGCGAAAAGGCAGGAGTCCTTCCGGCCTCCCAGGCGGGCGAGGGAGACGATCCCCACGTGGTTGATGTAGTCCGCATAGCCGAAGACGAAGTTCAGCCGGCCGGCGTACATGTCCGTCTCGGTGACCGCCACGTTGAGGTGGTGGACCCTGTCGATGTCCTCGTTGTACATCATGCCGTTGAGCACGGTGTTGGCGTCGTACTGGTCGAAGTGCGAGTTGTAGGCGCCCGTGAGCGGGCCGAGCGGGTCCTCCACGACCACCTGCGAGGAGAACGCGATCGAGAGGAACTCCTGCATGAGCTGCGCCGCCTCCTCGAGCGTCCTCGTCGGCGTCCCGAGCGGGTAGATGTGCACGGACCGGATGGCGGTGCTCCACTTGTAGCCCGAGATGTAGGCCTCGAAGCTCTCGCCCGGCTCGGAGAAGATGTCGTTCCATCCCACGCCTTCGTACTCGTGGTCTCCGGGAAACACGGGCTCGTAGACCCTCAGGGCGAAGTCCGCCGGTCGGGATCCCTGCGGCTGGGCAACGGTCTGCTGGCCTCCGTGCGGGTGCCTGGGGGCCTCGAGCCGGGCGGCGGGAGCCTCCTCCTCCTGCTGGGGAGGTGCCGGGGTGCGGCAGCCGGCCGTGCCCAGGAAGCCGGCCAGGGCCAGGAAGGCGAGTGCGCGCATCACGGGGTAGACATCGCGATCCTCTCGAGGTTCCCGCGTCATGGCAGGATCAGGGCGCATCCCGACCCGCCTCCTGCAGGCGGCGGAGACGGCGGGAGCGGCTTGCCCTGCTCCACGGGAAGATCGAGGGCCGGTCTCGCGTCATCGATCGTCGGTGGGTCGCTGCGGGCGTGCAGTTCGATCTCGGCCTGCGCCTTCTCCACCCAGTCGGCGACTCGGCCCACCTCGACCTCGTACCTGAGCCGTCCACCCTCGATTCCCTCCTCCTCGAGGAATCCGATCGCCAGCCATCTGCCGTCCGGGCTCGGCAGGCCCACCTCGTGGAAGTAGGTGGGGTAGGCGAACCTCTGCTCGAGGGGCTCGTCCCAATCGCGCTCAACGACCGCCCCCAGCGCCGGACCGAGGTCGCCGCCGGTCATGTACACGCCCACGGCTCCCGACGTGCCGTCGAAGCCTCCGTCCGCCCAGAAGTGGAACGGGAGGGGCGCCGGAGGCGGCGCGGCCGGCCGGCCGTAGCCCGGACAGACGGTGTAGACGAGGTTGACGAGCACCGGCTTCCATTCCTCCCCGGGCGGGGTCAACGTCCTGCACCTCGACTTGTTCTCTCCGCCCGTGCCCCGCCAGGCCTCGCAGATGCACAGCGTGCTCCCGTCCCTGGACCAGCGCGCGAAGGTCTTTTCGTGAAGCGGGTCCTCGTCCAGGTACAGCCCGGCTTTCAGGGGCGAGTCGGGAGAGCGGGGCGTGGCGGCCCTGGCGCTCTGGCTGGACGCCTCGAGGTGTCCTCGGGCCCTCGCCATGCTCGCGAGTCCGGCGCGGATGCGTCCCTGCGAGAGCTTGTCGAGCGCGGCGCGCACGTGAGCCAGCGCCAGCCACTCCGTCACCGGCCTGACCTCGACGAAGAACTCGTTGCGGGAGGTCTCGTGGTCCACGTGCACGGCCCCGACGGCGAGCCAGATGCCGTCGGGCGAGTAGTCGAAGATCGTGCTCCACTCCCCTCCGCGGTCCCCGTGCGTCACGTCTCCCTCGAGGCTCCACAGAGCCACCACGTCGTCGGTGTCGTTGAGCCTGCCGCTCAGGCTGACCGGGCCCGGATTGTCCTCCTGCTCCTGCATCGGGTAGACGGGGATGATGGGAGGCGTTCCCGACGGGACCAGGGCCGGCTCCCAGGGACGCCACAGGGCGATGGCCTCGCGTCTGCCGATCTCGACCCAGACGCGGCTCTCGCGGTCGTGGAAGCGGCATCCGGCCCGGGAGTCCGGCAGGATCCAGGCCTCGCACAGGCCCCAGGCCCTCCCGTCGGCGCTCCAGCCCGAGTCCCCGCGCACGCCTGCCCCTGCCGGGTCCGCCCACGTCAAGGCGACGCAGACCAGCATGCACGTCGCCAGGTGGCTCGAAGCCGTGGGGCCTGCGGATTGCGCTCCGGACGACACCTGCCCGGGACCATGACGGACCACATGCCGCAGGTTCATGGGGTCGTATTTAGCAGGAATCTGCATGGCGTGGCAATTGCTTGAATGCGACGGTGGCCGGCGCTATGCTCGGTGCCCGTGCCCGTACGCAGGAACAGGCTCGTGTTCTTCGGAGACGCACCCGAGGCGCTGGCTCGTGACGTGATCTCGGCGGGGTCCGGACTCGTGGACGTGCGGCTCGAGCTGGAGACGGACTTTCCCGAGGTGGCGGCCGTCGTGCATCCTCTCGAGACCGTGGCCCGCAGCAAGCGTCGGGACGTGGTGAAGGCCGCGTGCCGCAAGCTGGCGCAGAGGCTCGCCGGGAACCTCGTGAGCCGGTTCGGGTTCTCGCTCCCCGAGGCGCTCGTGGGCTCGCTGACCCGGCGTCGGCTCACGCTGGCCATCGGCGAGTCCTGCACGGGAGGCCTGGTCAGTCATCTCGTCACCACCGTCCCCGGCGCCTCCCGCGTCCTGCGGCTGGGGGTGGTGGCGTACTCGAACGACGTGAAGTCGAGCCTGCTCGGTGTGCGGGAGTCGACGCTGGTCAAGCACGGGGCCGTCTCACGATCGGTGGCGGTCCAGATGCTCGCCGGCCTCGTCTCCGCCACCGGGACGGATGCCGCGATATCCGTGACGGGGATTGCCGGGCCGACGGGAGGCACGGCGGACAAGCCCGTGGGGCTCGTGTACGTCGGCGCCCGACTGGGGCAGCGCACGCGCGTCGTCAAGCGCGTGCTGCGCTCCAGGAGCCGGCGGATGTTCATGAGGCTCGCGGCGTTCTCGGCCATGAAGCTCCTGCTCGACATCGTCCGGTCTGGAGGTGAGTTGTGATCGAGAAGTGGCGCTGTTTCATCGCGATCACCCCCGGCCGGGAGATCCACGCGAGGGTACGCGAGCTCGTCCGGGAGCTGCGCCCGGCGTGCGACGAGGCCGGGCATTCCGTGCGCTGGGTGCACCCGTCGAAGGTCCATCTCACGCTGCGCTTCCTCGGCGACGTGCCCGCGCCGCTCGCCATGGCGCTCGAGCATGCGTGCCGGCCGCTGGGAGCGCTCGAGAGTTTCAATCTCGGGTACATGGGCCTGGGCGCGTTCCCCGATGCCGAGAGTCCCCGCGTCGTGTGGATGGGCGTCTCGGACCCGGACGGCCACGTGGCGCGCCTGCACGGGGCGCTCACCCGGATCCTGGAGGAGCAGGGCATTCCGGCGGACAAGCGCCCCTTCGCGCCCCACGTCACGCTGGGCCGCATCAGGCAGCCCGGTCCGGGCACGCTCTCGCCCGTGTTCGATGCGCTCGCCGACGAGCTTCTCGGTGACGAGGTCGTCTCGAGGATCATCTTCTACAGGAGCATTCTCCACCCCTCGGGCGCGGTCCACGAGCCCAAGTGGGTCGTCGACCTCGGGCGGGAGAGGCGGCACCGCGAGAGGTAGCCCGAGCTGCACGTTGGGGAATAATCGGCGACATTCGCCCGTCCTTCCATGTGTGATATCATTACGGTCAGCGGTTTGCGCGAAGGGGGCCTGAAAAATGTCCAGCTCCATCTCTCGCCTGGCGATGACGGTCGTGCTCTGCCTCGGCATTGCCTCCTGCGGCGCCAGGACGGGGCTGCCCGGATACAAGGACGGGTCCGCGTCGGATGGAACCGGCGAGGAGCACAACGCACCTCCCTCCGCG
This sequence comes from Deltaproteobacteria bacterium, assembly GCA_019310245.1. GTDB lineage: Bacteria > Myxococcota_A > Polyangia > DRWM01 > DRWM01 > JAFDER01. The sequence goes on along the minus strand of JAFDER010000226.1, from coordinate 5,117 downwards.
ATCTGCCCCGAGGAGGCGTACGCCTCGCCCGGCAAGCCGGCCGTGAGTGGCTCTGGGCCGTGACGTCCGCACCGGGCGCCAGCACGGCAGCGCCCGTTCCATCCCACTCGCGCATCACGTCGTTCGATCCGGACCTCGTCGGGGATTTCACGCTCGAGCTGACCGTCCGAGACGAGGGCGGGCTGGAGTCGACCTGCGAGGTGCTCGTCCACTCCGTGGTGGGCCCGCCCATCGCGTTCTGCCCCGATGACATCATCGCCGACGTCGACCATCCCGTGGATCTGCACGGCGACGGATACGACGACAACTGGATCGCCGGCTTTGCCTGGGAGATCCGGCAGCGCTCGAGTTCGCGGACATGCCCGACGCCCGGATCACTCCCGACGTGACGGGCTCGTATCTCATCCAGCTCACGGTCATGGACAACGAGGGGCTGACGGGCTCGTGCACGTTTAACGTGATCGCGGGCGGCGTGCCCACGGCCGTGTGCCCCGACGACATGACCGTGCCCACGCGCACCGAGGTGATCCTGCACGGCGACGCCGTGGATGACGGCACCATAGAGTCCTGGCTCTGGGAGGTGCTGGAGCACGACACGGACACCGCTCCCCTGCTGGGCAGCCCCGGCTCGCAGGACACGACGTTCTGGGCCCTGCGCGTGGGCACCTATCTCATGCGGCTCACCGTGGTCGACAACGACGGGCTGAGCGGCGAGTGCACCTTCACGATCACGACGACGCCGACGGGGCCGACCGCGATCTGCCCGCCCACCATCGAGACGACGCCGCTGACCGAGGTCGAGCTCGTGGGTGGTGGCGAGGACGACGGCGCGGTCGTGGGCTGGCGCTGGGAGCTGGTCACCGCGCCTTCGGGCTCGAGCGCCCTGCCGCCCGCCCCGGCCACGGCGCAGGTCTCGTACTTCATGCCCGACGTGGCCGGCGAGTACACCATCAGCCTCAGCGTGACCGACGACGACGGGAACGTGGGCTTGTGCACCTTCTTCGTGCGCGCCACCCCGGGCGAGGGCCTGCGCATCGAGCTTTACTGGAATCCGCCCGAGTCGATGTCCGATCCCACGGACGTGGACCTGCACCTGCTCCACCCCACATCGAGCGCGTGGTTCGACGAACGGGGCGATTGCTACTACGCCAACTGCAACGCCGGGTCCGGGACGGTGCTCGAGTGGGACGTGACGCCCTACCCGCCCGACAACCCCAGGCTCGACATCGACGACGTGGACGGGTACGGGCCGGAGAACATCAACGTCGACGAGCCCGTCCCTGGCCACACCTACACCGTGGGAGTCCACTACTTCGCGGACGACGGCTACGGGCCGTCGCAGGTGCACGTGAAGATCTACTGCGGGACGATCTCCATCGATCCGGTCGCCACCTACGGCCCGACGCGGCTCGTGGTGTCGTCGGATTGGGACAACAACGACTTCTGGAAGGTGGCCGAGGTGACGTGGAACGGCTACGACTGCACGGTGCGCACCATAGACGTCATCGTTCCCACGACCGACGCCCGTGCGAGGAGATAGCGGCACACAGCGGCACAATCCGGAAGGCCGGTCATCTCCAGGCTGCCGAATTCGCTGATGATTGCTGGTTTTTTAGCGGTTGGCATGGATCGTGAACTCCGGATGGGGTGCATGAGGAGATTCACCATGAACCTGCACAAGATGTTCTCGATGGCCGCGATCCTCGTCCTTATCGGCGGATGCCACGCGTCCTCCACCCACCTCGACGGGCAGGCGGATGGGCTCGAGGATGGCCCCACCGAGCCCGCACCCGACGTTCACACCGACGCGCCCGCCGATCCCGTCACCGATCCGACGCCACCTCCTCCGTCCGGCTACGACCTGCACGAGTGGGGCGTCATGGTCATGGGCCCCGGCGGCGCCGTGCTGCACGGCTCCGGACCCGAGTTTGCCGGCCCGATCCCGGCCAAGCCCGTGATCTACCTCTATGCCGACGAGCCCTTCGATCTCGACGTGGCCGTGCACTTCTCGAGCGGAGCACCCACGGAGACGTGGCCCGAGGCGCCGCTCACTCCTTCGCTCCTGTGGAGCGGCCTCGAGGTGTCCCCCGGCCCCTGCTCTGCCACGCCCTTTCCCTCGCCCTACGATGGCCCGGGGGAGGGCTTCTGCGAGGCCTGCACCCTCAGCCTCGTGGTCGTCGAGGACGCCGCGTGCGTGACGTACGGTGGACAGGTGGCGAAGCTCCTGTTCTACACCGGCAGCCTGCCTGACTACGAGCCTCCCCTCGCGGTGGACGCCTACACGTACACCGGCGTGGACGGGTCGGAGCAGGTGGCCTTCAACGTCGAGAACCGGTCCTCCGAGACGATCGACGGCGTGTGGCTCGTCCACCGCCAGACCACGGACTCGTGCATCGATCCGTCGGCCTGTCCCGTGGTCACGGCCGACATCGCCTGGTCGTACCTCGACGCCGTGGATCCCGACGAGAACCTGAGCCTGTCGCTGCCCCTGGAGCACTACGAGGCCGAGGTGGACGAGTACGGCTTTCCCGTGCCGGGCACGCTCGTGCTCCCACCGGAGTGGAACGATCTCGGCGAGGACGTGCTGGCCGCTCTCGAGGCCAGGGGCCTGACGGCATCCGAGGCGCAGGCCTTCATGAACGCATGGGACCAGGCATTCTTCGGCCTCATGGGCTCCGACGCCGTGTACCTCGAGCCGCTCTACCATCCCGGCTCGCAGGCGATCTACTTCATGACCCGGGCCGACTACGACGCTCACATGCCCCTCGAGACGTCCGCCCCGGCCGACGAGGTCGTGCGCGTGGGCATGGTGTACGAGACGCTGTGACGGGAGGAGTCCGATGAAGACCAACGTGATCCTGGCTCTCCTCGCATCCGCGCTATGGCTCGGCGGCTGCACCGGATCCACCACGCGCATCGGCAGCCCCGATGCCGATGCGTCCAGCACGCCCGATGGAGCGTCGGACGCGGTCTTGCCGGACGTTGCCGTCGATCCCGGGCCTCCGCCCGTGCGCTACGTCCTGCACGAGTGGGGGGTCTTCGTGTTCGACGGCGCGGGCTGGTCCGTGCACGGCCCCACCCCCGACGTGGAGGTGATCTCAGTGGACAAGCCCGTCGTGTACCTGTACTCGGACGAGACCTTCACGCTCGATCTCACGGTGGGCTTTGCCAGCGGCGGCTCGACCGAGACGTGGCCGCTCCTGCCGGACGGCGCCTTCGTGGACTGGGACGGACTCCAGGTCCGGCCCGGGCCCTGCGAGACGACGCCGTTTCCCACCGTCTACGACGAGCCCTGGGTGGAGGAGCCGTGCGAGGCCTGCACGCTGGGCTCCTGCGTGGTGCCCGGCGCTTCGTGCCTGACCCACGGCGGCACCGTTGCCACGCTGCTGTTCTACGCGGGGACCATGCCGGACTACTCGGCGCCCCTGCAGGCAAGCGTGTGGACGGAGGGGGTCGATGGGATGATCGGGTTCGAGCTCTCGAACGTCTCCGGCGCGCGGGTGCACGACGTGTGGTTCCTCTACCGCACCACCACGAGCACGTGCGAGTACATGCCCGAGGAGTACTGCCCCGTGGCCACCGCGGACCTGGCCTTCGCCTACTTCGACGAGGTCTCGGCGGGCTCGGGGTTCGCGACCTCCCTGGAGCTCGTGCACCTCGAGGCCGAGCTCGACACGTCCGGGATGCCCATCCCGGGCACCCTCGGATCCTGGGACGAGTGGGACTCCCTGCCCGAGGAGCTCCGGGATGCGCTCGTGGAGCGCGGCCTGTACGGCGAAGAGGCGGACGCGTTCATGGCCGCGTGGGACACGGCCCTGTTCGGGCTCCTGGGCTGGGACTCGTTCTCCATCGAGCCCATGTACCGTAACGGCGGGGCGCTCCTTTATTTCATGAGCGATGACGACTACGAGGCCCAGCTTCCCCTCGAGGCCTCGCCCGAGCCCTCCGAGGTGGTCCGGCTGGGCATGATCTACCAGCACCTCTGATCTGGGGACAGGCTCCCTGTCTGTAATGCACTGCAATCATTGATGAATTAGACACAACCGCGAACATTTGCCATTCAGTAGGCCCCTGGACCGCAGTTGTGTCATTTCCGGTGTGATTCCTGGGCCGGCCGGGGCGTCTTGCATGGTAGGGGACGGTATCGTTCTCGACTTACCGGCTTGCATCCTCGAGCGATCTCATATCTATCATCCTCGTTCATCCTCGTTGCATGCGTCATAAACTGGCGCGCCATGGCTCGTGTGTTACAATATAGGTGGAATGAACGAGCGATTCTGCTTCTCCGGCTTTCTGGCTGTCCTGGTCCTGCTCACCTCCTGCATGGCCGATTTCGACAGGCACAGGGTGAACTTCACCGAGGGACCGCTGGCCTTTCACTTCGAGGCCGAGGGGTTCGAGCTCCCGCCCGGGGTTCTGGTCGAGGATCCCGGTGCCTGCCGCGTCGCGGAGCTGGACTGCCTCGAGCCTCCGTGCTCGTTGCAGCCGCAGGCCCTGCTCTGGGCGGATGTGGACGTGGATCATGCCTACAGCGAGGAACTCCTGCGCATCGATTCCGTCTCCCTCGAGGAGCTGGCCGCCGTCCTGACGGCGGGGGACCTCAACGTGAGGATCGACCAGCTCAGGATCCTCTGGGCTCCCTCGACCACCATGATCCTCGATGCGAACGAGCTGGCCTTGATGGGGCCGATTGAGCCCGACCGCATGACGGGGAGCCTCGCTCCCGTCATGAACCAGGAGGGCATGGACGGACTGGAGTCCCATCTCGTGGACGATTCCCGGTTTCGCGTGTTCGTGGAGCTCACCTCTTCCCTCGATCCGGGAAGCCCCTGCCCAGAGGGCGACCTGGACATGGAGCTCCTTCTCCGGTTCCAGCTCACCGGCGAGCCCCGACTCTGACGCTTTCCACTCTTGAAAGGCTGTCCTGCAGGATGTAACAATATACGTTCGCCCGAGCGACGGGGAAGATCTGGATATTCAATTGAACGGGACATGGTGATGAACGCGAGCAAGGACAAGGACAAGGGCGGCACCGTCGGGATCGCTGTGGTTCTCGTGGTTCTCGTGATCGTGGGTGTGGGAGCGGCCATCCTGCTGAGCAAGAGCATGAACCCCTC
>JAFDER010000225.1 GCA_019310245.1 Deltaproteobacteria bacterium | reverse complement strand
CCTCCTCATCATCACCCTCCTGCTCGTCCGCACCCTCGTCCTCGTCGTCCTCCTCCACGTCATCCTCGACGGTCTCCTCAAGCTCGTCCAGGGCCTCCTCCTCATCGACGGTCATGCTGGTGAACAGGAGGTTGCCCTCCCCGTCGAGAGCCGCACGGATGACCTCGGCCTCGGCCGCGATCTCGATGGACCTCGGAGCGGACGCGGCCTCGAGGAGATCGATGCGATGGGCGAGCACCTTGCCCATGAGCCCGCTCGCGCCCTCCTCGTGCGGCTTCCAGCGGATCAGCACCAGGGCGTTGTTCTCGCGATCGACGAGGAACCCGGCCACGTCGGTATGCTCGCCGATGACGAGGGTGCGGCCCAGGCTCTTCGACCAGAACACCGGCACGCCGCGGGCCCAGCGCAGGTCGAGCGGCTCGCCGTCGACGTCCGTTCCCTCGATCTTGCGGAACTGGCTCTGGATGAAAAAGACGCCCGGGCCGCTCAGGGCCTCGACCCAGGCCTCGCGGTACAGCTCCATCCTCTCCTCGAACGGGCCCCAGGCCTCCTCGTCGGAGCGCAGGGGCTTGAGCCAGGCAAGCCTCTTGATCCGGGGCGCGAAGTGCACGTAGTTGTCGGCCAGGAGCCTCTCGAGCAGCGCGGAGCACTCCTTCTTCTCCCCGTCCTGCAGATGCAGGCGCGCCCGCAGGAGCACGGCCCAGGAGAAGGAGGGATCCGCCTCGAGCGATTCGTCGAGAAGCTCGATCGCCCTCGGCCTGTCCTTGGCCTTCTGCGCCTTCTTCGCCTGGTTGTACTTGACCTGCGCCGGAGGCTGGACCTTGATGCGGGCGTCCGGCCGGCCCAGCGGAAGGAGCTTCGGCCCCTCGGGTGCGGCCGGCTCGCCGGCCTTCGCGGAAGGTGCGGCCGACGGCACCTCGGCCGGCGCGGCCGGGGACGCCTCCTCCACGGGCCCGGCTCCGGGCTCTGTCGGCGCCGGAGCCTCCGGCTTGTCCTTGCACCCGACGAGTGCGCACAGGATGGCGACCGTGATGAGCCTCGTGCTGTCCATCTCTCCCCTCCTTGTCATGTGCGTGCGTGCCTCAGGGATCATAACCGATCAGGAGAAGGAAATATTTCGTGCTACAGCATCTGGCGGACGAAAGTGGGAAGGGCGAAGGAGGCGACGTGGATGTCCTCGTTGTACCAGCGCGCGCCGATCCCGCTCTCGAGAAAGGCCTCGCGGTCGAAATCGTGCAGGGGGTGGCGGGTGTCCGAGCAGAAGGCGAAGCTCCACAGGGCCGAGGGGTAGGTGGGAATCCAGGTGAGGTACGGCATGCAGACATCGTACAGATCCGAGAGGCTCGAGAAGACCTCCTTGAACACGTCCGGGTTGTAGAACGGGGACTCGGTCTGCGCCGCGAACACGCCGCCCGGAGCGAGGATCTTCTTGCAGTCCGCGTGGAACCTGGGCTTGAAGAGCACGTCTGCCGGAGGCACGGGGTCTGAGGCGTCGACGAGGATGAGGTCGAACTGCCGGTCCGATCTCCTGACGAACTCCGCACCGTCAGCGAACTCGACCGTGACGCGGGGGTCCGTGAAGGACGCCTTCGAGTCCGGGAAGAACTCCTTGCACTTCTCGATGACCATCTCGTCGATGTCGACGAGGGTGAGCCTCTCGAGGGTCCGGTGCTTGAGAAGCTCGCGCAGGGTGAAACCATCGCCGCCGCCGATGACCAGGGCCGATGCAGGGCTCCTGGCGGCGAAGTACGGGACGTGGGAGAGCATCTCGTGGTACACGAACTCGTCCTTCTCCGTGAACATCACCGAGCCGTAGAGGACGAGCATCTTGCCGTACTCGTGCGTGTCGAGGACGTCGATGCGCTGAAAGCGGCTCTGTCCCGAGTAGAGGATGGACTTGACCTTGTAGGTCATGCCCACGTGGCCCTTGTGCAGCTCCGAGAACCACAGGTTCCAGAAGCCCTCCTTCTCGGCGTGCGTCATGGCAAAGCTCATCTCAACTCTCCTTGTCGATGAAGATCCTCTTGGCGGGGTCCATGCCGTTGAAGGCGGTGGCCGAGGCGGTGGTGTAGGCCCCGACGCTCTCGATGCAGATGACGTCGCCCACGTCGAGATCGGGGAGCAAGAGGTCCTTGAAGGCGATGTCGTAGGAATCACACGTGGGGCCGGCCACCACGCAGCGGATCCCCCGTCCCCGCTTGAACGTGCGCACCGGATAGTCCGCCTGGTCGTAGACCTTGCCCGAGAGCGTGCCGTAGAGCCCGTCGTCCACGTAGTACCAGGGCAGGCCGTCCCGGACGGACTTGCCGACCACGCGTGTCAGGAGGGTGGCGGCATTGCCCACGATGAATCGCCCGGGCTCGCAGTAGATCTGCTGGCCGCCGAACAGGTGGTCGAGGGTGTTGACCACCGGTTCGCAGAAGCTGTCGATGGAGATGATGGGGTTGAGGTAAGCGAGGGGGAAGCCCCCGCCGATGTCGAGGATGTCCAGGTCCACGCCCTTGAGGGCGAGCTCGTGCATGAGCGAGCGCACGAGCTTGAGCGTCTCCACGTAGGGCAGGGAGCTGATGGTCTGCGATCCCACGTGGAAGCACAGGCCCCTCGGAACCAGTCCCGAGGAGGCGGCCAGGTCCGTGAGAGAGGGGACGTCCCCGGGGTCGCAGCCGAACTTCTGCGACAGGTCCACCACGCAGTAGGGGTTCGTGACGCGGATGCGAAGCAGGATCCCGCAACCCGGGTAGACCCGGCCGACCTTGCGCACCTCCTCTGCGTTGTCGCACACGAGCAGATCGATCCCGCAGTCCTTGACGAGGGCGATCGACGCTTCCTTCTTGATGGGCTGCGTGTAGAGCAGGCGCGATGAGGGGACCGCGAGCGACCGGGCGAGCTCGAGCTCGCCGGGGGAGGCCACGTCCAGGCCGGCGCCGAGCCGGACGAGCGTCTCGAGCACGGGAAGGTCGGGGTTCGCCTTGACGGCGTAGAAGATCTTCACGCGGGGCATGAGCGACGCGAGCGCACGGTAGTGGCGCTCGATCACCTCCTGGAAGGTGACGAGCAGGGGCGTGCCGTGCTCCTGCACGAGGCGCGCCGCACGCTCCGCGGTGACCTGTCCGGCGACGGCGCTCATGGGCCCTCCAGTCTCAGGAGCCGCTCGACGTTGGCGTGGTAGATCTTCTCCAGCACGTCGCAGTCGAGATCGATGCCGTCGATCTTCCACCGGCCCTGGATGGGCGTGGGATGGTCGAACTGACGGTCGTCCGTCTCGAAGTAACGGTAGGTCGCGGTGAAGAAGCGCTGGATCTGCTTCTTCGTCGGCTTGTAGGGAGGGCCCGAGCCCAGGGCAAGGTACTTGACGGAGATGCCCAGGTCCGTGCCGAACAGGATGCGGTCCTGGTGCACGGTCATCAGCTCCTTCATGCGCACGGGATCGAAGCGGCCGATCTCCGGCACGCGGGCGGCGGTGTCGGCGTAGAAGTTCGGGTAGTCCTCGATCATCTTGAACACCCTCTCGGGATCCTCGGGGTTGTTGCCGAAGTGGGCGCCGATGAACGTCGTCTTCGGGTGGTGCCCCACGCGGTTCTCGAACTGCTTGTAGACCTGCTCCCAGGAGGGGTAATCGTCGCCGTGGAACGACCAGCTCGGGTGCTCCGACAGCTCGTCGTACCGCTCGTTGTCCCTGTCGGGAGGCTCGAAGAAGGCCTTGGGATCGCCGCTGTGGATGAGAACGGGCATGCCCAGCTCTCCGGCCTTCTCGAAGATGGGATCGAAGACGGGATCGTCGACCGGCGCGAGGGTGCCGTCCTTGTACGCGAGACCCAGCCCCAGGCCCTTGAAGATCTTGAGGCCCAGCCCGCCCATCCTCGCGCACCTCTCGAGGCTTGCCACGGCCGTCTCGGCGAACACATCCGTGTCCCAGTCGTCGAAGTCGATGTTGCAGAAGAAGCGGATCCGCCCGCCGGTCTCCCCCTCGACCTCGGTGCTGAGCTCCACGTTCTCGTTCGAGCCGCCGGAGACGTTGATCGCGGTGCGGATCCCCCATGCATCCATGAGCGAAAGGGCGCGCGCCGTGGCGTCCTGCCGGATGTGCGCGTGAGCGTCGATCTTGTAGATCTCCTGCGCGCGCCCGCATGCCGGTCCTTCCGCCTCCGGGACCGGCGCGGTCGGGCCCGGGCAGCTTCCCCGGCAGCCGACAGGGTGAGCGACCGCGAGGATCGACGCGGCAAGGACCGCGAGGCGCCCGTTCTCAGCCCGTGCCATGACCATGCGAACATACCAGAAAAGGTATTGTCAGATAACCGCCTTTATCCTAGACTTTTCACAATCTTCCACATGTGAGGGTGAGCAGAATGACGAAGTCCGTTCTCATCGAGCTGCTGGCAGAGAAGGCCAACATCCCGAAGGTCGAGTCCGAGAAGATCGTGAACTCCTTCTTCGACGCCATGGTCGATGCGCTCAAGCGCGGGGAGTCCATCGAGATCCGAGGCTTCGGCAGCTTCCGCATCCGCAACTACAAGCCGTACACCGGACGCAACCCGAAGACGAACCAGTCGGTCGCGGTCCCGGCCAAGCGGCTGCCATTCTTCAGGGTCGGCAAGGAGCTCAAGGAGTTCATCAACAAGGATATGCCGTCCTCGAAGCCCCTGCCCACCAAGTGATCGGCGGGAGCGCCCCCCGGCGCCGCCGCCCCAAGCCCACTGCATGAAGATCCTCGTCACAGGCGCGACGGGCCTGCTCGGCTCGGCGCTCTGCCCCCTGCTCAGGGATGCGGGCCACGACGTCCGGGCCATGGTCCGGCAGAGCTCGTCGACGGACCTGATGGACGTCGCAAACATTGAGATCGCAACGGGAAACGTGCTCGAGCCGGAGAGCCTGGCCGCGGCGGCCCGGGGGGTGGACGCCGTGGTGCATGCCGCGGCCGCCGCCATGGGCAGGGACGAGGAGGCGATCCGCAGGGTGAACGTGGACGGGACGTACGCTCTCCTCGACGCGGTGCGCAAGCACGATCCGGGGATCCGGTTCATCTTCATCTCCTCCATCACCGCAGGCGGCTTCGGCACGTCCCAGCACCCCCTGCGCGAGGACATGATCCCGAGACCGGCCACCACCTACGGCAGGACGAAGCTCGAGGCGGAGGAGATCGTGCGCGAGCATGCCTCGAGGATGGCGTGCACGGTCCTGCGCTTGCCCGTACTGTTCGGGCCGCGCGATCGGTTCTTCCCGCCCCTCTACCGGCTCATCGCCTTCGGCATCACGCTCCTGCCCGAGGGCGGATCCATGGAGATGTGCCTCTTGCACGCCGAGGACGCGGCCTCGGCGGTCCTGCGGCTGCTGGAGACCCACGATCCCGGAGCCGACACGTTCTACGTGGCGGACGACCGACCCGTTCCGTGGAAGAGGTTCTGCGGCGTCGTGCAGGCGGCGCTGGGGCGGTCCGTCTCCATGCCCGTCAGCGTGAACCGCAACGTCATGCGCCGCGCCGAGGCCCTCCTGGACCGACTCCGCTCCCTGCCCGACCGGATCGAGAGGCGGATCCCGCCGGACGCGTGCCCCGACGTGCCGCGGCTGCTCCTCGGCCGCGGCCTCGTGTGCGATGCGAGCCTCTTCCGGGAGCGTACCGGATGGACGCCGCGGCTCGACCTCACGCAGGGTGTCAAGCGCACGATCGCCTGGTACAGGGATCACGACATGATCTAGGATCAGCCGTCCGACGTGTCCGCATCGGACGTGTCGTCCTCCTCGTCTCCCTCGTCCTCCTCGTCCTCCTCGAGCTCCATCATCATCTCCATGATGGACTGCACCTTCTTCTTCTTTCCGCCCCCGTCGTCCTCCTCCGC
>JAFDER010000224.1 GCA_019310245.1 Deltaproteobacteria bacterium | reverse complement strand
GCCGCCTCGCCTGTCGGATCCACCCCGGGATCCGTGCCGGTGTCCGCGTCCCCCTCGCTTTTCGTGCCGCCCGAGCAGCCGAGCGCGAGGACGAGCACGAACGCCGTGATCTGGATTCTCATGCCATGTCTCCTGGATTCGAAGTGTAGCCCCGGGATCCCGGGTCGGCAAGCGCGTCCCGTCAGAGCTCGCGTTCGATCTGCTCGATCAGCTCCAGGATCTGCCTGCGCGCTTGCTTGGACGGCCGCGGTCCCTCGCTCAGCCACTTGATGACCATGCCCGAGAGGCGCTTGGCCCTCTTGTAGGGCGTGTCCACCCTGCTCGTGGCCTTCTCGCCCACGAGCAGGTCCTCGAGCCGGCCGCCCGACTCGACGTATGGAAAGACGATCTCGGCCACGGCCTTGATGAGGTTCATCGGGATGCGGCGGCGGGCGGCCCAGGCGGCCACGATGACGAGGCTCTCCGGGTCGCCCTCGAGGTCCCACAGGCCGTCCCAGCTCCAGATGGGAAGCTCGGGGATCGGCAGGTCCGGCTCGCGCGCCTGGTGGTCGGTCACGAGCAGGTACACGTGAACGCACATCCTCAGCGTGGTCGCGCTCACCTTGACGCCCGGCGAGGCGACGATCTTCGCGATGGACGTCTCCTTCGCGCCCGTGCGCCGGTAGTACGCCCTGTTGCTGCGGTAGATGTTCTCGAACAGGTGCCGGCCGACCTCAAGTGTGAACTGCTTGCGGTGCAGGTGCAGCCTCTTGCGGATGAAGCGGACGGCCCGCTTGAAGTCGCCCCTGCTCATGGCCGGGCCTCCAGCAGGACGCGCATCCTGGCCATGAGCTTTCTCAATTCCTTCCTGTGCCTCTCGGACATGTCCGCCTTCCGCACCTGGGCGAGGATCACCTGCAGGAGCCGCACGATGCGCCTCTCGTCCGGGTGGAGCGGGGGATCGCGGCGCTTCCTGGGCTTCTTCCTCTTGTTGTGGATCGAGAGATCGGAGAGCTTGCCGCCCTCGTCGAGGTGTCTTTTCCAGCGGCGGATGATGGGCAGGAGCTCGCGGCGGGTCGCCTGCATGGCCTCGGCCCACTTCGCGAGGGCCCGCAGGGCTTCGAGGTGGTCCGCGAGCTGGCCCAGGTCGTAGAGCAGCGTCATCGCCAGCCTCGTGTCGATGCCCGCGCGACCGAGCAGCCTGCGCACCAGCGCGGCGCGGGTCCACAGGTAGAGCGAGCCGTACGGCACCTCGCTCTCTGCGGCGATGTCGCGCAGCGAGTCGTTCTTGCCGGGATCGCGCCTGCGCAGGTACGCCACGTCCCCGCCGTAGATGTTCGTGAACAGGTACTCGCCCACCTCCCAGCTCAGCTGCTTCTTGTGGAACCTTTGTCGCGAGATGATGAACTGGACCGCTGCCTCGATCGCGGCGCGTCGCTCCTTCTCCGTCCTGAACGGAGGCTTCGGGCGCGGCTTGGGCTTCGGGCGCGGCTCGGGCTTGGGTTTCGGGCGCGGCTTGGGCTTTGGGCGCGGCTTGGGCTTGGGTTTCGGGCGCGGCTTGGGCTTCGGCGTTAATCTCCCCATTGTGCGTTCGACGATATCACGAGGGGTTTGGGGCCCGAAAAAACTGAACAACTTCCGCCTCGCGCGGAGTCTAGATTATAGAGGTGGATCAGTATGATAGGATTACCCCAGTACTTTATCAGAGCAATGGAGGGCGCCGTGAAGCACCTTGTTGTCTGCACGCTCGTGGTTCTCGTCTGTGCCGCATGTGACCAGGACGACGACTGGCCCATGCCGGATGCCGACGGCGACGGCGCTGTCGAGATCCCCGGCGACACGGGCGGCGACACCCCGGCGGACTTGCCCGGCGATACGCCGACGGACACCCCGACGGACACGACGCCCGATACGCCGCCGGGGGACTGCAACCTCATCTGCGGGACGGTCGCCGCGCCCGAGCCGGGGACCGGCCTCGCATCCTTCGCGCCTCCGGGCTGCGCGGGAGGCAACTTCACGTACTCGTGGGGGACCTCGCTGGTCAATGATGCCGGCAAGTCCGTGCCCATCGTCGCGTTCCTCGACACGGACGGCGACGCGGACATCTTTGTCAACCCGAGGCTGAGCTCGAGCGCTCACGTGTACGCAGGAACCGGCACCGGCACGTTCGGCTCGGCCACGCTCCTGCCCGCGGGCGGCATGTTCGCGGGAGGGTGGGGAGGCGACGTGGGCGACTTCAACGGCGACGGCCGGCTCGACCTCGTGGTGGGAGACCACGTTGCCGGAGCGATCGCCTGGAGCAACGGCGGCTCCATGTCCTTCTCCCTGGCCACGACCGGCCTGCCCTCCGATACGCTCCAGGGAGCCGGGTTCGCGGACCTGAACGGCGACGGCAACCTGGACGCCGTCTTCGGCGCGGACCAGTTCTCCTCCGGGTTCGTGGTGCGGCACGGAAACGGCAGCGGGACGTGGACGGACCCGGGGGTGACGGGCATCCCCGGCCTCGGCGCGGGAAGCGGCGCGAACAATGGCTGGATCAACGCCTCGGACCTGGACGGCGACGGCGACGTGGACATCGTGGGCTTCGGGCAGATCGGAGGAGGCCTTGCCGGCCAGGTCTTCTTCAACAGCGGCGACGGCGTGGCGTTCACCGGCCTCGACGTCGGCGGAGGCGGAGGCGGCTCCATCGGCAGCCCGGTGCAGGGCGCCATCGGCGACGTGAACTGTGACGGAACGCCCGACCTGGCGGTGGGCGGTCGGATCTACCTGGGCTCGGGCTCGTCCTTCAGCCCCGGCGCCACGGCGGACGACTCGAAGCTCGGCCAGCTCGGCGACCTGAACGGAGACGGCTACCTGGACCTGGTCACGCACCACGAGAGCCACGGCCTGCGCGCCTTCCTCAACGACGGGACGGGTAGCTCGTTCACGGAGACGGACCTGGGCTTGCCCGACCAGACCTGGACGCCTCCGGCGGCGAGCGGCACCGTCACGACTCCCCTCGACACACCCTACGGATTCGACCTCGCCGACGTGAACGGGGACGAGGTGCTCGACATCGTGCGGGTCGTGATGGTCCGCACAGGCATGGGCTCTGCCGCGATCCTCGAGGTGTGGACGAGGTAGCGCCCCCCTGATCCAGCTGTGTCGATCGCGATGCAGTCCTGTGTCGCACAGGCAACGACCTGACCCTCCATCCAGCGCTTCATCCTCGGAAAAGCGGGCGGCACGCTTGTTGCATCAGCTGTGACGGACACAGGCGGCTCGCCCATCCAGCTTCTTTGACCCGGGCGATCCGCCTGATCCGCGGCGACCCGCATGGGCTCTTCGCTGCAAGGAGGGAGACGTGTACCCGTTCAACTGGAAGAAGTCCGTCAAGGTCGTGAGGATCCTGGCCTGGGCATACCTGAGGCATCGCGTGAAGAGGACGCCGCTCTGGGGCCACCTCTACGTCACGAGGAAGTGCAACCTGCGCTGCGGCTACTGCTTCTTCAGGGACCCGAAGAAGAGGGACCTGTCCACGGACGAGATCCGTGCCGTGCTCGACCGGATGCACGCGATGGGCATCTCCTTCCTCGCGTTCCACGGCGGCGAGCCCACGATCAGGAAGGACTTCGACGCGATCGTCCGGCATGCCCACGACGTGGGCTTCTTCACCTACCTGAACACGAACGGCACGATGCTGACCCCGGAGTACATCGACAGGCTCGGGGAGGCGGGCGTGGACCTCATCAACATGTCCGTGGACTCGGTCGTGGAGTTCGAGCACTCGGGCAAGGACCTCATGCACGGCAAGAAGGTGCTCGAGGACCTGCTCGAGGCCAGGGAGAGGCACGGGTTCGAGATCACGGTCAACTTCGTCCTGAACAACCGCAACATCGAGGTCGCCAGGCAGACGCTCGAGCTGATGCACTCTTACCGGATCCCGATCTCGGTCGGCTTCATCGTCAAGCACCTCTTCCACGACGAGCAGGAGCCCTCGCTGTTCTTCAGGACGGAGGCCGAGAAGCGCAGGCTGTTCGAGGTGCTCGACGAGATCATCGTGATGAGGAGGCGGGGCATGAACATCATCGAGCCCACGCGCTACTTCGAGGATCTCAAGCGGTTCGTGAACCACGAGCTGGAGTGGGAGTGCATGGCCGGCCGGGATTCCATCGGCATCGACACCCTGGGCGAGCTCAAGTTCTGCGGCACCCTGCCCACCGAGGACGTCTCCATCTTCGACCTCGAGAGGCTGGACACGAGGGTGCTGCACAGGTGGCGCAAGGACAAGTACGGCAACTGCCACGAGCGGTGCGTCACGAACTGCAGGTACGTGACCTACTACTACTACAAGCACCCCCTGCGGTTCGTCCTGGAGATGGCCTGGTTCCGCAGGGCCGTGAGGTCCATCCGGGACCGGCTCTCGACCCTTCTCGGCCGACCGCCCCGGCTCGGCCCGAGCGTCCCGGTGCGCATCTGAGGTGATCTTCCGGTCTTGAGCGACGGGCAGGCTGTGGTAAGTTCCTCCTGAAAGGGGACTCACATGACGCGCCGCCTTGCCGTGCTCCCGGTGCTCTTCCTGCTCAGTGGCTGTCCGAAGCAGCCGGATATTCAGGGCCCGGAGGACGATCCCGGGCCTCCGCCCACATGGGAGATCGTGTACCTGCGCTCCATCACGAGCGACGTGGGAGACTGTTCCAACCTCGAGCACATGGACACCGAGGCGCACGTCACGACCAAGGGCATCCAGGTCTACGCCATGCACTACACCGACTCGTCCATCGACGAGGAGGTGGTGACCGCCTCGGCCGCGGGGCTGGAGAAGAAGCTCGTGAGGAACGTCCTGCCGGACGAGGAGCCGGCCGTCTCGATCATCAAAGCGGTCGAGGAGAACCGGTACTTCTCGTACTCCGATCACGCCACGTTCCAGCTCGGCCCCGAGGTGCCCGACGGCTGCTCGGGCGAGTCCGAGACCATCACCATCCTGACGCCCGGCTCCACGGGCATCATCTCGCTCGAGCTGGGGCCCGAGCATCCACCGCTCGAGGGAATGGCCCTCGAGCTCCACGAGCTTCTCTCCGGCCAGCTGTAGTCCTTTTCCTGCGCTTCTGGCGTGCTATTGTAGGCCCATGGTGAGACGGGCAATGCTCGTCGCCCTGGCCTGTGCGGTTCTTTCGGGCGGGTGCGACTTCAAGGAGTGCGAGACGGGGGTGACCCGCACGTGTGACCTCGGCGATCCGGACTGCGAGGTCTCGATGCAGAGGTGCAAGAACGACGGCCACTGGGGCTCGTGCCAGTGCGTCTACGGCACGGACGACTGCTTTGCGGGCGACAGGAGATCGTGCGAGGAGGACGAGCTGCCATCGGGCTGCTGCGGCGGGTTCATGGAGTGCACCATCGAGAGCATCTGGGACGAGTGTACCTGCCAGGACTGGTGCGACTCCTCCACGGTGCCCGACGCGGCCGGCGATCCGTCGCCCGATCCCGCGGACGCCCCGGCAGACCCCGGCCTCGATCCAGAGCCCGGCGACACCGAGGACGAGCCTGAGACGGACACCGTCGACGACGGGTGATTCGCGGGCACGAGAAGCCGCCGATCTGGTTTGATTTCCACCAGGCAAGCTGCTTGCGGTGCAGACCGGGGCAGGATAGTCTCTGCTTGCCGGCAAGGATGATCCGACCGGGGGCCACGACGTAGGGTCGGTCATCTGGCGGTAGTGGAGGGATCATGAAGTCATTATTGAACTGCCTTGTGATGTTCTTGCTTGCCGCGGGAGCGGTGTGTCTCCCGGGCTGCAAGGGCGAGTCGATGCCGAAGATGGAACCTCCCCGGAACATCATGCTGATCGGCTGGGACGGGGTGAGCCGTGCGAACA